>CBRGOK010000244.1:0-6125 GCA_967798035.1 uncultured bacterium | reverse complement strand
GGCGCCTACCGCGTCCGCGTGGGCGAGCCCTACGAGCTCGACCGCTCTCGCGGGATCCAGGAGCAGGCCGAGACGGCGACCCGCAAGTGGGCGGCCGACATAGACGCGTTCGTGCGGGCCCACCCGGCCATGTGGTGGAACTGGCTCGACAAGCGTTGGACCCAGATCCTCCGCGGTCGAGGGGCCTTCGACCCGAGGATCCTCCAGCCGGTGGCGCGGTCCGTGTCCCCTCCCGCGCGCGATCGGAAAGGCTCGCCCGTCCGCCCTCAGCACGGGCGCTTTTGAAGCCGCCAGCCGCGGAAGGAACCGCGGGCGACGCCCTCGCGGTCGAAGCGGGTGAATAGGGCGTCGAGGAGGGGCTCGAGCTGCGGCGCCTCGTGGATCCAGTTCTCGAGATCGCCATCGAGGTAGACGGGGGTCCCTGACTCGATCCGGCGGTCGAGGTCCTCGAGGAAGAGCGAGATCGCCCGCGGCCGCTCCTCGACGGGGAGGAAGTTCAGGGTCCCGACCGTGATCGGCGTCACCCGCGTGTGGAGGCTCGCGAGGGTGCGGTGGGCGAGCCAGTCGGTGACGAGGACCCCCCGGTCTCCCGTCGCCTCGCGGAGCGATCGGGCCCACTCGAGCGGGTGGGGCTCGCCGAGGTCGCGCGCCGCGGTCCGCGCCCCGAGGAAGCCCTGGCCGCCAAGGGCGAGGAGGGCGAGGGCGTTCGCGAGCGGGCGCCGGCGTTCCGTCCCGCGGCGGAAGGCCTCCGCCGCCCCGACCGCGAGGGCGGGGTAGGTGGGGAGGAGGTAACCCCCGAGCTTCTGGAAGCCCCAGGAGGCGTACGCGTAGAGGAACGCGAGGAACCAGGCGGAGAGGGCGAGCGCCGCGAGGCGGTCCCGCCGGAGGAGGAGGAGGAGGCCGGGGATCCCGAGGAGGAGGAAGCCGCCGTGGGGGAGGACCGTCTGGCCCGCGTAGGCGATGGAGCGGGCCGGGGAGAAGTCCCAGTGGGGGGAGCGGAAGTTGAGGGTGATCTGGAAGAACGGTTCCCCCTCCCGCGGATGGAGGATCCCGAGGCGGACGGCCACGAGGGCGAGTCCGCCGGCGAAGCACGCGAGACCGGTCGAGAGGCCGAGGGCGAGGAAGACCGCGCGGCGCGTCCCGGCGCTCCGGGAGGCGCCGAGGAGGCCGAGGAACGGCAGGGAGAGGATCCCCCCCGCGTGCGTCCCCGCCGCGGCGGCGAAGGAGAGGGGAATCGTGAGGAGGGAGGCCCGCCGCGCGCCCCCGCCGCACGCCACCGCGAAGGCGAGGGCGGTGGCCGCCGCGTTCGGGGCGTGGACCTCGATGTGCCGGCCGTAGAAGACGGTTGTCGGAGCGAGGGCGAGGAGGCCCGCGCCGAAGGCGCTCGGCGAGGGCCCGAGGCCGAGGCGCCGCAGGCCGAGGTAGGCGAAGGCGGGGATCGAGGCGGCCGAGAGGGCCGAGAGGAGGCCGAGCGCGTCCTCGGGGGGGAGCCCCGCCGTGCGCTGGATCGCGCGGCCGAGGGGGAGGATCAGGCCGTGACGGAGGACGAAGGGATCGGTGAACCGAGGGGCGTAGAGCTCGGTGACGAGCCGCGTCGCGTCCTCGTAGAAGAGCGGGCCCGGGAGGAGGACGTAGGCGGTCGCGAGGGTGGCGGCGACGGCCGCGAGGAGGAGACCCTCTCGCCGGGGGGACAACTCGGGCGGGGCCTAGGCGGGCGGAACGTGCGCGGTGTGCGCGGCCCGCTGCTGCTCCTCCAGGGCCGCGACCGCCGGGACGACCCCCGCGTTCGCCGCGCCCGCGAGGAGGGAGTGGCCCCGGCCGTAGCCCTTGAGCTCGTTGTGCCAGACGGGCCGGCCGTCCGCCGCGGAGAGGCACGTCACCTCGCCCCCCGAGAGGGCGAAGACGAACCCGTTCTCGGAGACGAGCGGGACGTAGCTCGCGCCCTGCCGCAGCTTGATCGACCAGGCGACCTCGCCGCTCGACTTCTTGAGGGCGACGACGGAGCCCTTGATCCCGACGAAGAGGAGGTCCTGCGCGGGGACGCGGGAGGAGGGGGGCATGGCTCGAACCTCGGCGCGGGCGAAGGGAAGGCGCCGCGCACTTTACACCAATGCGCGTTCCCCTCATCCTCCCGCTTCGCCCGGACGATCCGGATGCTCGCCGCCACGATCCTCCCGCTCCTCGCCGTCCAGTCTCCCCCCGTGAAGGTCCTCATCTCCGTCGACATGGAGGGCGTGGCGGGGCTCACCCACGACGACCAGGTGAACCCGAAGGGGCCCGACTACGCGATCGGCCGCCGCCTGATGATCGGGGAGGCGAACGCGGCGATCCGCGGCGCCGCCCTCGGCGGGGCGACCGAGGTCCTCGTCGTCGACGCCCACTGGAGCCAGATCAACCTCGTCCCCGACGAGCTGCTCGACTCGGTCGCGGTCCCCCGCGAGGGGAAGGAGGTCTTTGTGCCGGTGAGCCTGTTCACGGGGCGCCCCAAGCCGATGGGGATGATGCAGGGGATCGACGCCTCCTTCTCCGCGGCCGTCTTCGTCGCCTACCACCCCCGGGCCGGGACCGCGAACGGCGTCCTCGACCACACCTGGTCGTTCGAGTCGATCGCCGACGTCGTCGTGAATGGGAAGTCCTTCGGCGAGTGCGGGCTGAACGCCGCCCTCGCCGGGGAGTTCGGGGTCCCGGTCGTCTTCCTCTCGGGGGACCGCGCCGCCGTCGTGGAGGCGAGGGACCTCCTCGGGGAGATCGAGACGGTCGCCGTGAAGGAGGGGATCGGCCGCAACGCCGCCCGCACGATGCTCCCGGGGGAGGCGCGGCGCGCGATCGAGGCGGGGGTGAAGCGCGGGATCGAGAGGAGGCGGGAGATGCGCCCCCTCAAGGTCGAGGGGCCCGTGCGCCTTTCCGTCCGCTTCCGGAACTCGGGCCAGGCCTTCCTCGCCTCGCAGGTCCCGGGCGCGCGGCTCACGGGTCCGGAGGAGGTGAGCGCGCAGGCCCCGACCTTCCTCGAGGCGTGGCGCTTCTTCTACGCCTTCTGATGGGCCCCCTCCTCCCCCTCGCCCTCCTCTTCCTCCAGGGCGCCTCCTCCGAGCGGATCGTCTGGCGGGGGGGCCTCGAATCGGCCCTCGAGAAGGCGAAGGCCGAGAAGCTCCCCCTGATGATCGCCTTCAACATGGACGGGGAGTGGGCGAACGACTCGATGGTGAACGAGATCTACCGCGACGCGAAGGTCGTCGGCCGGTCGCGGAAGTTCCTCTGCCTCGTCGCGAGCAAGGACGACCACGAGGCCGTGAAGGAGGGGGACCACTCGGTCTGCTCCCGCTTCGGCTCGGTCACCTGCGAGGAGCACAAGGAGGTCGAGAAGGCCGCGCGCCGGCTCTTCCTCGGCGGGCGGACGCTGGTGAACGCCCCGCAGCACGTCTTCGTCGCCCCGAGCGGGCAGCTCCTCTTCCGCCGGGAGTGGCTGATCTCGGCCGACGGGCTCGCGACCCTCATGGCCCGCGCGCTCAAGGAGGCGGAGGTCGACCCCGGCGCGGGCGCCGAGAGCCTCCCCGCCGGCAGCTTCGACCGCGAGAAGTGGCTCGAGTCGGCGAGGGAGAAGGGGATCGAGAAGCAGAGGGACCGGCTCGAGCGCCTCGTCGGCCTCGACCATCCCGACGCGCAGGCACTCCTGGAGGACGAATTCGAGCGCACCCCGGGCCCGGGCCGCGTCGAGGTCCTGCGGGCGATGGGGGAGCCGGGCTACGAGCGGGCCCTCCCCTTCCTCCAGAAGGTGGCGGCCGGGCGCGACGGGCTCCTGCGCCGCCACGCGATCGTCTCCCTCGAGATCGTCGGGAGCGGGAAGGTGGTCGACCCCCTGCTCGAGGCGGCGAAGAGGGAGTCGGACAAGGCGATCCTGAAGGAGCTGCTGCGGGCGCTGGCGAAGCTCGCCCCCTCCCGCAAGGAGGTCGCCGACCTCATCTACAAGCGCGCGTCCGACGCCGACGCGCGGCTGCGCGCGAACGCCCTCGTCGCGGCGACCGACCTCGACGACACGGCCCGGGCCCGGGAGCTGGCGCGGAAGGCGCTCGGCGACAAGAGCCCCGACGTGCGCGCGTGCGCCGTCTACTCGCTCGGCCTGATCGGGGAGAAGGCGGACCTCCCCAGGCTCGCGAAGCTCGAGGAGAAGGAGACCGACTTCAAGGTGAAGGTCCTCTTCCTCGGGGCGAGGACCCTGATCGAGTCGGAGGGGGGGAAGTCCCCCCCGCAGGGCTACGGGATCGCGCTCCTCTTCTTCGCGGGAGACGACATCCCCCACGACGGGACGTGGCCCCCGCCCGCCTGGGTCGGGAAGAAGGACTTCTAGCTCCGCCGCTTCGCCCGCATCGGCCCGCCCCCCTCGCGCGCCCCCGCTCCGCCGCCGCCCCAGGTGACCTCGGCGAGGTCCTCGTCGTAGTAGAAGCTCGAGCACAGCTTCTCGTAGTTGGGGACCTCCTCCCCCTTGCAGTAGGCGAGGGTCTTGCGCGCGATCTCGCGGACCTCGAGCGACTTGTCCTCCTCGACGAGCTTCGCGAGGAGGGGGAGGAGGGAGGGATCGCGCTGGCGGCCGAGGATCCAGGCCGCGAGGGAGCGGACCGAGGTCGAGCCGGAGGAGAGCTTCGGCTTCACCGCGGCGGTGACCTTGGGGTCGGGCTGGAGGGAGAAGACCGCGAGCATCGCCGGGACCTCGAGGGTGGCGGAGGCCCCCTTCATCGCCGTGAGGCAGACCTTCTGGACCTCGGGGTTGCCGGGGTTGCAGGTCGCGATCGCGCGCAGCGCGTACGCGCGGACCCGGTCGTTCGGTGGGTTCTTCAGGAACTTCAGGAGGTCGGGGACCGCGTCGGGGAGCTCGATCTTCATCAGCGAGTTCAGGGCGTAGATCGAGATCTTCGTGTCCCGCTCGCCGAGGAAGCCGAGGAGCGGGGCGATCGCGCCGTGGTTCCCCTTCTGCCCGAGCGCGTGGATCGCCTGGTAGCGGGTCAGGTCGGGGTTCTCCGCCTTCGCCTTCCCGAGGATCGCCGGGAGGGCGCGGGGGTCCTCGGACGTCGCGAGCGACGTGAAGGCGCCGCCGCGGACCTCGGCGTTGTTGCTCTCGATCTCCTGGAGGAGGCGGTCGACGCGCGCGCGCTCCCCCGAGGCGAGGTCCGCGGCCTCGCCGGCCTCCGCGCCGGAGGAGGCCTCCGAGCGGCCGGCGATCGCCATCGCCATCCCGCGCATCAGGTCCGCCTTGGGGTGCTCCCAGACCTTCCGGAAGAGCTCCGCGCCGCTCGGGGCGGCGAAGACGTGCTGGGGGGAGATGACGACGTCGGTCTTGAGGTAGCGCTTGCGGATCGCCCTCTCGACCTCCTTGTGCTGCTCGCAGGTGATCCCTGGGAACTTCGGGCAGGGCTGCCCGGCCGGGGCGTGGTCGGCGATGTTGCCGGCGACGCAGACCATCTTGCGGGAGAGCGCGACGAACTTCGGGTCGACGTAGGTGTCGCTCCACTGCCGGTCGTTGGCGGGCTCTCCGTCGAGGGTGAAGCTGACGAGGAGGGGCTTCTTCTCCTTGGCGGCCTTCGCGAGCGCCGCGTCGAAGTCTCCCTCCCACTCGATCGAGTCCCCCTGGAAGGCTGCGGCGGTCGCGGGGAGCGCGAGCGGAACGAACCAGGCGAGCGCAAGGAGCGCGCGCTTCTGCACGGTGCACCTCCTTCGGACGAATCGCGGGGGCAGGACCCGGGCCGGCCTCGCAATCGGCGGGCCCGGCCGCGCGGGGAATACGGACCCGGGCGCAATCCTGTGAGAACCGGGTCCGTTCGACGCGCGCCTTCGACGGCGGTTCGGGCCGGGTTCGTCCCTTCCGCGGGTCATGGACCCTCCCGGAGAGGGGACAGAATCCGGTCCCCCGGCGAGGACGGGTCCCCCAGCTCTTTACAGGACGACGACCTGCAGGGCCCGCGACAGGGCCGCGGGAGCCAGGGCGGGGCCAGGGTCCGAGGAGTCACCGAGGAGAGCAATCTGGTCGCGAAGCGTTTCATAGGCCTTGCGAGCCTCTCTCTGTGCTTGCGATCCAGCGTCACATCGAGGAGCGAGAGCATCGCCGGTAGCGCGGGCTCGAGCGCCGCATCCAG
>CBRGOK010000243.1:0-6147 GCA_967798035.1 uncultured bacterium | reverse complement strand
GAGCCTTCTCCTTCGCCGGCCCCTCCTTATCTCCGCCCTTCTCCCCCTTCTCGGGGGGGGGCTGCTTGTCCTTGGACCCGGGGTCCTCCTTCTTCCCCTTCTCCGGAGCGGGCCCCTTCTCCTTCTCGGGGGAGGCCTTGACCTTCCAGAGCGACAACTCGAGGTCGTCGACCCTCCCGTCCCCGTTCCGGTCCGCGGCGGGATGCTCCAGGAGCGCCTTCTTCTTCTCGGCCCGCGCGGCGAACACCGCCTCCTCCTCGGGAGCGACGATCCCGTCGCCGTCGAGGTCGGCGCCGCCCGACTTCTTCGCCGCCGCCGGGAGGTCCTTCCCCTCCTTCGCCTTCGAGGCCCCGGGGCGCGCGGCCTCTTCAGCCGGGTCGAGGACGCCGTCCCCGTTGGCGTCGGCGGCGGGATCCTCCTTCAGGAGGCGCTCCCGGCGCATCTTTCCCTCGAAGAGCGTCGCCTCCTCGGCGTCCACGGCGCCGTTCCGGTCGAGGTCCGCCCCGGGGTGCTCCCGGCGCAGGGCCTCCTGCGCCTGCCAGCCGCGCCGGACCTTCTCCTCCTCCGGCCCGACCTTCCCGTCGCCGTCGAGATCGGCGGGGAGCGCGAGGAGGTCGAGACCGGCGCGCTCCTTCTCCTTCAGGGCGAGGACTTCCTCGAGAGAGAGCTTGCCGTCCCCGTCGAGGTCCGCCGCGGGCTTCTCCTTCAGGAAGGCGCCCGGATCCTTCTTCTTCTCGGGTCCGGCGGGGGACTTCCCCTTCTCCGCCTTCTCTTTCCCGGGATCTTCCTTCCCGGACTTCTCCTTCCCGGGATCCTGCTTGCCGGCCTTCTCCTTCTCGGGCTTCCCCGACTCCGGCTTCTCCTGACGCGCGTCGGGGATCCCGCTCGCGGACGCCCCCGGGGCGAGGACGCCCCAGGACGACCCGGCCACGAACAACGCTGCGATCTTCAGGTTCATCGGGGGTACCTCCGCGTGGAACGGGCGAACGAAAGGCGGGGCGAAGCGGTGAACCCTACGCTTGAGGAGGACGGGCAGCCAGGGGGAGTCGTCGAGGACCCTTTCCTTGACGCCTCGAACGGGACGGGTGGAACATCTGCGCATGTTGTCGATCCTTCTCTCCCTCCTCCTCGCCGCCCAGTCGGACTACGACTCCCTCCTCGAGCGTCTTCACGCGGACGACCCGGGGGCGTACGAAAAGGTCGTCTCGCTCGACCGCGAGACGGGGCTCCAGTTCCTCCGGGAGCGGTATTCCGGGACGCCCGCGCCGGGGAAGACGCCCGCTCCCTCCCCCCCTGGGACCGGAGCCGTGCGCGACCGCTACCAGGCGCGCGCGACGATCGAGGTCGGCGCGGCGACGATCGAGGTCGCGGACGAGGGGCTCGGGAGGGTCGAGGTGGCGGGCGTCGCGCTCCGCTCCGCCGAGGGCCTGCGCCGGTTCGGCGACGCGCGCTTCGTCTCCCGCGACGGCGCGACCGTCCGGTGGGACCGGGCGACGACCGTCTTCGAGCCGGTGGACGAGACCTTCGGGGGGGCGCGGTTCCAGGGCTACCGCGAGATCTGGACCTTCCGCGCGAGCCAACCCTTCGAGAGCGTCGTCGCCCGTGGATCGTGGGAGCTCGGAGGGTCGACGGAGGGGGTCCTCGTGAACGACGGCTACCGCGGATGGGCGGCTCCCCCATCCCTCCGGCGCCTCTCCGCCGAGGCGCACTCGACTCCCGAGAAGCTCTGGACGGGAAAGCACGCCGGCTCCGGGTTCGCCTTCCAGGCCTCGACGGAGGGCGCCCTCGTGCAGTTCGCGGGAGCGAAGAGCGGCGACGGACGGGTCGTCGGCGACGTCCTGGAGGTGGAGAAGGCGTCCGCGGATCCCCGGCTCGACCACCGGTGGACGTTCGTCTTCGCGCCGGGAGAGGAGATCGTCCTCCCCGCCCTCTGGACCCTGCGCGTGACGGGACCGCCGGACGCCGAGTCCCTCTGGACCGTGGCGTTCGATTTTGTCCGGTCGAAGGTCTCGGCGGAGCTCGGGCTCCGGCTCCCGGACCCGGTGACCGCGTGCGCGTGGCCGCCGTTCGACGCCTCCCACGGGTTCCGGGCCCGGCTGGAGGAGTGCCTCGACACGACGGTCCGGGAGGGGTTCCGGTGCGTTCTCATCGACTCGATCTGGCGGCGGGCCGAGGGCCTGGCGAAGCACCTCGTCACCGCGGAGTTCGTCGTCTCGCCGGAATACGGCGGCGTCGAGGGGCTCCGGGCGCTCGTCTCCGCGTGCCACGCGAAGGGCCTCGAGGTGATTGCCTGGGCACCGGCGGGCCACCTGCAGGGGGGGACCCGCCTCGGCGAGTCCCCCGTCTTCCAGGAGCACCCCGACTGGAAGCTCCGCCGCCGGGACGGGTCGGACCTCCTCCTGTTCGGCGGGGACCTCCAGTGGGGCGACCTCGGGACCGGGTTCCGCGGCTACTTCGTCTCGAGCCTCGTCGCGGCCGCGAAGGGGACCGGGCTCGACGGCTACTGGCTCGACTCCTGGGAGACGACCGCCGGCTCCGCGCACTGGCCCGGGGGGAGGCCGCGACCCCTCGCGGACGCGCTCCTCGGCACGCTCGCCGACCTCTACGCGGGCGGCGTGCGGCGCCTCCTCACCGAGGGCTCGTCGGTCCTCTCCCTCTACTCGACCTGGACCTTCGATTCCCCCGTCGAGGATCCCGGCCTCCTCTACCGCTCCATGCTCGCCGGGAACTACGCGGAGCCGGGGATCTACGGGGAGCGATACTTCGCCGCCTGCGCCGCCGACGCCCCCTGGATCGTCCCCTTCGAGATCCTCTACGGCGCGAAGGTCGAGGACGCCGCCGGCGGGGAGGTCGGCTCGGCCCGGACCCGGATCCGCGACACGAATCGCCTCTTCCAGGAGCACCGCGGACGGATGCGCTTCCGGCGCACGGTCCCGCTCGGCTACGAGTACGGGAGCGGGGAGGGCGGGGGACGCCTCCTGTGGGCGCTGCGCGCCGGGACCCTCCCCGACGGGCGGAAGGTCCGGGCCGGCGAGGTCCTCCTCCTCCCCTGATCCGGAAGGCCTCCCCTCCGCGGTGGATGTGGTACGGTAAACCGCGGAGCTCCTCCTCGGTCGCGCCCGAATGTGCAGGGGCTCCCGGGCGCGACCCCTCGCATCCTCGTTGAGCGAAGCCCATCGACCGAGCGCCATCCCGGGGGAGCGGCGCGCCCCGGCGGCCCCGTCCCCGTCTCCCCCGCGGATCCTCCCCGCCGTCGCGCTCCTCGCGGCCGCGGCGACCGCGGCGGCGACGTTCGTGGGCCTCGCCGAGCGGCCCCTGGAGGGGGCCTTCGCCCTCGTGGCGATCGTGGGCGTCGCGCTCGTCGGCTTCCTCCTCGTCCGGCCCTCCACGGGCCTCCTCCTCTACTTCCTCGCGGCGCCCTTCTTCTACGGCTACCAGCTCCTGACGGACGGGGTCCCGATCCGGCCGCTCCAGGCGGCGAAGGACCTCCTCTGGGTGGCCCTCATCACTGGATGGGCGCTGCGAAAGTGGGCGGGCCGGGAGCTGGGCACGACCCGGTTCGACCGCGACCAGCCCCACCAGCTCGCCGCGGCGCTCTTCCTCGCCTACGGGGCCGTCCAGATGCTGCGGGTCGTCGCGGATCCCTTCTCGCCGAGGGCGTGGGCGCTCGGCCTCCTCGGGTACCGCGAGTACGTCGAGTTCCTCCTCGCCCTCCTCATCGTGCCGGACCTCGTCCCCGACGCCCGCGCCGCCCGGCGGCTCCTCCACGCCTTCCTCCTCACGGCGAGCGTCTGCCTCGCCTACGGGCTCGGACAGACGGTCTTCGGCTGGCCGATCATCCGGTCGGAGATCGAGCGGGGCCTCCCGATGCCGCCGACCTCCTTCATCGGAGGGAAGTACCAGTACGGCTACCTCCTCCAGGCCTCGGCCGTCCTCCTCGTCGCGCTCGCCGTCGAGAGGGGACGGCGGATCCGGGCCCGCGTCGGCCTGCTCGCGCTTGCCGCGGCGATGATCGTCGGACTCGGCTTCTCGACGTCCCGCGTGAGCATCGTCGCCCTCGCGATCACCCTGTTCCTCTTCGGCGCGCTCGAGCGCCGCGTCGGGGCGATCCTCGCCGGGCTCCTCGTCCCGGTCGTGATCGTCGCGGCCGTGCCCGCCGCCCGGGAGGCGTTCGCGAACTTCCTCGAGTACGGGGCGGTCGCCGACGAGGGGAGACTCTGGGTCTGGGACGCCACGCTGGAGGCCGTCGCCGCGAACCCCCTATTCGGGGGAGGGTACGGGCTCTTCGGCGGCATGTGGTTCCTCGGCGTCGGAGTGAGGTCGACGACGGCGCACAGCGGCGTGCTCGCGATCCTCGGGACCCTCGGGATCTGCGGACTCGCCGTCTTCCTCGTCCTGCTCCTCTTCCTCCTCCGGGAGGGGTGGAGACAGGCGGCGGCGGCGGCCGAGGAGAACCGCGGGCTCGTCCACGCCCTCCTCGCCCTCACCCTGGGACAGCTCCCCGTCGCCCTCCTCCACGACGTCTGGATCGCCTCCTTCCCCGCGACGTTCCACTTCTGGGCGTTCGCGGGACTTCTTGTCTCCCCCGCGTTCCGGGGGGAGGAGTCGCCCGCCACCTAGCGGGAGGGGCGCCGGCGGCGACCGGCGGGAGCGTGCGTCGCGGGGGAACCGCCGATCAGGTAGACCCTGAACCCGATCAGTTCCCACTCCTCGCTGACGTCGCGGCTCTCGGCGAGCGCCCGTCGGATCCGGCCGTCGGGATCCGAGGTCCAGACCTGGTTGAGGACGACCCACTTCCTCCCCCCCTCCCGGGGCGCTCGGACGGCGGCTTCCGTGAGCGACTCGAGCCCTTGCCCGCCGCCCGGCCCCGCCATCCCCTCGAGGTAGTGCGTCACGAACGGGATGCAGAACGAGGGGAGGAGGACCCGGTCCCCGTCCTCCCGGCCCTCCGCGAGGATCGCCCCGACTCCTCGATAGTCCTCCCGCAGGTAGCGCGGGTCCGTCTGCGCGTTCCAAAGGGAGGCGCCCCAGAGGCCGAAGACCGCCAGACTCGCCCCCGCGCGCAGCTTTCCCGGGAGGGAGAGGAGCCCCGCGGCGAGGAGCAGGAGGAAGGCGGGGAATCCGGCGATCGGGTAGCGCGGGAGGAGGGAGACGACGAGAAAGTGCGCCACGACGAAGGCGCCGGCGATCGGCACCGCGGCCTGGCAGAGGAGCGCCAGGCGCCGCGCCCCCTGCCCCTCCCGTCCGACCGCTCGGATCCCGAGGAGGAGGAGCCCGCCGAAGACCAGGGCGGCGCTCCCGATCGAGAAGGGGTGGTTTCCGAGGACCTCGAAGAGGGAGGGATACTCGCGCAGCTCCTCGTGGCCCGGTCCCCACCCGAACCCGGCCGACCACCGGAAGAGGACGTTGCAGACGTTGGCCGGCCCGATCGGCATCCGGTACCCCTCGTCGAGTCCCGTGACGTGGGAGACCCCGCTCCTCCAGGGAGCGAAGGCCGCCACGGCGAGCGCGGCGCCGAGCAGCGTCGGCACGAGCGCGCGCCGGCGCTCCCCCGGCGGGCGGAGCCACGGGAGGAGGCAGGGGCGCGCGAGGAGGTGGAGACCGTAGTACACGTGCGTGTACAGCCCCGCGACGTCGAGGAGGAGGAGCCCCGCGAAGCGGGCGCCAGACGGACGGCCCCGCGCGGCGAGGTAGAGGTCGAGGGACGCGACGGCGAGGAGATGCATCAGGACGTAGCCGACCGCGTCCTGGGAGAAGTAGACGTGGTAGGGGGCGAAGGCGAGGAGACAGGTGGCGAGCCGCCGCGCGTCCCGGCCGAGCACCCTTCCCGAGAGGGAGAAGAAGAGGGGGATCGTCAGGCAGCCGAGCAGGACGGAGAGCGCCCGGGTGTGGAAGTCGGACGTGCCGAGGAGTCGCCAGGCCTTGAGGAGCCAGTAGTAGAGGGGGGGATGGAACTCCTCCGACATCTTCGCGGCGACCCCCCCGACCGAGAGCTCGGAGACCTTCACGCTGAAGAGCTCGTCGAGCCACAGGCTCTGCGAGTCGAGACGCCACAGTCGGACCGCGGCACCGCCGGCGATCGCCGCCGCCAGGAACGCGCGGTCGGACTCCCACAGGCGCCTCCATCCCCAGGTCCCCACCTGACTC
>CBRGOK010000242.1:0-6157 GCA_967798035.1 uncultured bacterium | reverse complement strand
ATCCCCCCAGCCCCCGCCGCGGCCCCCCTCGAGGGGGTCGCCGAGCCGGCGGATCCACGGCCGTCGGCCCCCGACCTCGCGCTTCGCGAGGCCCTGGAGCGCTGCCGGGGCCGGCTCACCCCCCTCGAGGACGCGGTCTACGAGCGGAGGTTCGTGCAGGGACAGGACTACGAGGAGGTCGCCCGCCGGCTGGGTAAGACGGCGAACCACGTCGGCGTCACCCTCTTCCGGCTCGTGCGAAAGATGAAGCGCTGTCTCGAGGCGTCGGGCTACGGAATGAAGCCGTGAGCGGGCACCCCTCCGAACGGGATCTCCTCCTGGCGAGCGGAGGGGAAGCCCCCGGACCGATCGCCGAGCACCTCGGGCGCTGCTCGGAATGCGGCGAGCGGCTCGCCGAGGTGCGATCGATGTCGGATCTCGCCCGCCGCGCGTACGGGGAGGCTCCCGGGAGCGCGCCCTCCCCCGCCCTGGCGCGGCGGATGGCCGAGGCCGAGGGGCGAGCCCTCGCCGAGGCCGGCGGAATCCGGCGCCAAAGCCGATTCGCGCCCCGCACGCTCCTCGCCAGCGCCCTGGCCGCGGCCGCCGCCCTGCTCCTCGGCGTCACTCTCCTCTTCTCGGGGGGCCAGCCCCTCGCGTTCCGGAATTGCGCCGTCGTGGCGGAGAGCGTTCCGGGGGTCCGGAGCGCCGCCGAACCCATCGGCGAGGCGCGCTCCGGGGACCGCTACCGGATCCGCCTCGCGCTCGCGGAGAAGGCCCACGTCGAGATCCTCAACCTCGACACCTCCGGGGCGCTGAACCTCTTCTTCCCCTTCGAGGAAGCGTCCGGGCGCCTCCGCGATTTCGATCTCCGGCAGCCCTTCCCGGCCGGCTCCCCGATCGAGATCCCCCCCTCGACGCACCTCGCCTACCGGCTGGACGAGCGGCCCGGGACGGAGCGCTTCTTCGTCGTCGCCTCCAAGCGGGATCTCCGGGAGGAGCTCCTCGGAATCGCCCGCGAGTGGCGGACCCTCCCTCCCGACGCGAGGACGCCCCAAGCCCTCGAGTCCCGCCTCGCCCGGGCGTTTGGCGCGGTCCGCGTGCTCGTGCTGGAGCACCGCCCGTGAGCCCGCCCGTGAGTTGGCTCGGGGAACCCCGCTCCCCCCTCGCGTGTCGTACCGGAAGCGGTACCGTTCCGTCGGAGAGTAAGGTCCTGTCCGCGATCGGAGTCGATGCTCCCGCGCCGGGAAGGTCGCCCCTCCGCGCCGAGCATGGGAGGTGCCCATGAGATCGATCCCCGCACTCGGCCTCGTCTCGCTCCTCGTGGTCCTCGCCCCTCGCGCCGCGGCCAGGCCCCAGCGGAACTTCTGGGAGCCGGTTTTCTCGCTCGAGACGAACTCCCCCTCCTTCGCCGGATCGCTCCCGACAGGGTCGCCCGGCGACATGTGGCTTCCGGGGCCACCCCCCCGGCGGGTGATCTCGAGGGAGGAGCTCGGGGTTCCGGCGACCGTGACTCCGCTCCTCCCCCAGGGTGGCGTCGTCGACGCCTTCTCGGCCGGAATGGACGCCTGCGGCCCCGACCTCGTCCTCTTCTTCTACTCGGTCCGCCTCGGGACCGTCGGGGCGGGATACCCGGTCACCCCCGAGGTCAACACGGACGGCGCGGCGGGGGACCTCTTCGTCCTCGTCACGAAGGGGGGGTGTCCGACGCTGCGGGGCGCGACCCTCGAGATGGACGCGCCGGACGTCGTCCTCGTCCCGTTCCCGGGCTCGGTTCCCGTCCCCGCCCTCAATCAGGACGAGCTCTCGACGCTCGACATCCCCTTCGCCTACCGGATCGGGCGGACGCCGGTCTACTTCTCCGTGGACGCCGCGACCGCGGCCCTCATGACGGCGGGCCCGGGGCCCCCAGTGACCGGCGGCGACATCCTCATGTCGAATCGACAGGGGGAGTGGGAGATCGCGGTCCCGCACGGTGCCCTCTCGCTGACCGCGGCAGGGGAGCTGGACGCCCTCGCGATCCAGGAGACGGTCCCCGGGTCCCCCGGGACGGTCTACTTCTCCGTCCGCGGACCCGTCGGCTCCGCGGCCGCGAGCGGCCTCAACCCGGCGACCGTCTACACCATCGTCGTCGGATCGGGGAGCGGGCCGATCGCCTTCCTCCCTCCCTCGAAGCTCGGCTGTCTCCCGACGGACGACGTCGACGCGATCTCGATCCTCGACCCCGGCCTGTTCACCCAGAACTACGCTTTCACGAGCATCGTCTCGGCGCCCGGCTCCCCGCCGGGGTCCGGCCCCCCGCCGGGGACCTATGAAGAGGATCCCCTGGGGATTCCGGACGACACGCTCTGGCACACCGAACCCTACTGCTCCTGGGACGGGACCTACTCCTTCCCGGGTCCCAACTTCCCGGGCTTCTCCTCGATCGCGGGGAGCCCCGGCGCCGTCCTGATCCACGGGGCGTTCGTCGACGACGACATGGGGCCGTCGACCACGCTCCCGTTCCCGTTCCGGTTCGCCGGGGTCCCGAAGACGAGCTTCCAGGTGAGCGCGAACGGTTTCGTCGCGTTCGACCAGGCCCTCGGGTCGGGGTACTTCACGAACGTCGCCCTGGGGAACCCGAGCCTGCCGAACGATCTCGCCGCGGCTTGGTGGGACGATCTTCACACGGGCTCCATCGGCTCCGTCCTGTCGGAGCTCCTCCCCTCCGGGGACATGGTGATCGAGTGGAACAACGTCGAGGCGTATCCCGGGGATGGCAGCGGGGAGTTCGCGACCTTCCAGGTCGTGTTCTCCCCGTCGCCGGTCGCCGACACCGTGCGGTTCAACTACGGTTCCCTCACGACCAGCTCCACTCCCTGGAGCGCCACGGTCGGGATCGAGGGAGTCGGCGGCGCACCGTGGTACGACCCCTCCGGCAGCGGCGCCTCGAACTCCTACTTCCCGTGGGGGACCTTCTCCACGGTCGAGCTGACGCCGAACGCCGTCCTCCTCCCCTCCTCGTTCGGAGGCTCGGTCGTGGCCTACAACCTCGGGGACCAGGGAATCTACAACTACGACACGCAGGGACCTGGAGGCCCCGTCGCGAACACGGGAGCCCTGGTGATGCCGAGCGGGATCCCCCTGGGAACGAAGGACCTGACGCTCTCCTTCGACTACATGAAGGAGACGGAGGCGGGCGGCTCGACGTCGTTCGACCAGTGCTTCGTCGAGGTGAGGAGGACCTTCCCGGCGGGTCAGCCCTGGCTCCCCCTCGGGTCCACGGCCATGCCGATCCCGGGGAACTCCGCCTGCCCCTCGGTGACCTCGGTCAGCGAGACCGCGGCGAACCCGCTCTCCCCCCTCTCCTCGCTCCTGGGCGACGGCGGAGCCGTGCGCTTCCGGTTCGACTCGATCGACGGCGTCGACAACGCCTTCCCCGGCTGGTACGTGGGCAACGGAGGGCTCCAGGGCGGGCCGGTCGCCTTCTTCCAGCGATACGGGGTCGGGTGCGCGCCCGCCGGCGCCCCGTTGCCGCGGATCGGGTCGAGCGGCGCGCCCCTCTCCCCCTCGAGCATCGCCATCGAGCTGGTCGACGGGCCGCCGAGCGCCCCGCTCGCCCTGCTCATCCAGGGGGGGATCTCCATCATGCCGCTTCCGACGCCCCTCGCGGTGTTCGGGTTTCCGGTCGCCGCGCCCTCGTGCAACCTCGAGATCGGCCTGCCCCCGATCTTCCCGTTCCCGCTGATCGTGTCGGCAGTCTCGAATCCCGCCGGGGGCGCCTCCATCCCGGTCGCGATCCCCCCGGGCATCCTGCTGGGCGAAGTCCTCGCCCAGTGGCTGTGCGTAACGTCCGGAGCCACGTTCTCGTTCTCGGACGGGGCGATCTTCGCCGTGCGCTGAGTCTCCGGCATGCTCGCCGGACTGATCCTCTTCTGGCCGGGCGACCCGGCGGGACCGCCCCCGACCGAGGCCGAGCGAGCCCTCGAGACCCGGATCTCCGGCGCGGTCGCTCGCGAGGATCGAGAGGCGCTCGCCTCCCTCCTCCGGGAGGGAAGAGACCTCCTTCCAGCCATCCTCGATCGGTGGACCCTCGCGGCCCTCATTCCCGAAATCGAGGACCCCGCCCTGCTCGAGCGGATCGGGCGGGTCGCCGCCGACGGTGGGATCGACTCGCCTCCTCCCCTGCGCATCCCGCCCTCGAGGAGGCCGGAGTGGCGGGCGGCGCTGGAGAGGCTCCGCGCCGCCGAGGAGATCGGATCCCTCCGTTCTCTCCTCCCGGCCTTCGAGTCCTTCGGCGACGCGAAGAGGGCGACCCTCGTGCGGCTCGAGCTCGGCCGGATGCTCGCCGCCGCCCAGGAGGGCGCGGAAGCGCGGACCCTCCTCCGCGCGGCCCGACGGTCGGCGGAGGAGACGAACGACGCCCCGCTCCTCGCGCGGGCCCTCGAGACGGAAGCGCAGGCCCTGCGCGATCTCCAGGAGGACGAGGAAGCCATCGAGACGTCGCGCCGGGCCCTGCCGATCCACCGGAGGCTCGGGGACCGGCGAGGCGAGGCCGAGGTCGAGCGGGGGATCGCCGTCGCCCGCGGCCGCCTCGCGGTGCCGCTCGCGCGGTCGGATCCGGAGGGCGCCCGGGCGGGTTGGAGGGAGGCGGAGGAGGGCTTCTCCCGCGCGGCGGAGATCCATCGTTCGATCGGGGAGGAGGTCCTCCTCGCGAGGGCCCTCCGCGGTCGGGCGGGGGTGCGGGGAAACCTCGGCGACCTGGAGGGATCCCGCCGGGACTTCGAGGCTGCACTCGAGGTGTTCGAGCGGCGTGGGGAGACGGTCGAGTCGGCCGCCATCCGCTCGAGCCTCTACTCCGCCTTGAAGAAGACCTCTCCCGAGGAGGCCCTCCGGTACCTCGCGCCGGCCGCCGAGACGCTCGCGAAGGAGGGCGCGGCGGACCGCCGCGCGGCCCAGACCTTCCGCGCGTACGCGGAGGCTCTCGAGGATCGAACGGACGCCGAGGACGCGCCGCCTCCCGACGCCCTGCGGTTCATCCGGCTCGCCCGGGCGATCGACGAGAAGCGCGGCAAGCCGGACGTCCTCGCGCAGGACCTCCACATCGAGGCCCGCCTCCTCTACCGGGCGGGAGATCTCGAGGCGGCGGAGAGGGAGGCGCGACGGGCGCTCGAACTCCAGCATCAGGACGAAGATCCAGGGCGATGGTCGGGCGACATCCTCCTCACGCTGGGCGCCGTCGCCCACCGGGCCGGCCGCTTCGAGGAGGCGCGCGCCTCCTTCGAGGAGGCGCTGCGCGAGGCGCGCCGGACGGGCGACCCCGACGTCCTCGGTCCGGTCCTCGCCCATCTCGGTCATGTCCTCACCGTGGTGGGGGAGCGAGCCGCGGCGCGCGAATGTCTGCGCGAGGCCGTCGGACTGAAGCCGGAGTCCCTCCGCGCGCAGTTCGACGCTCTCGTCGAGTACGCCCTCGTCGAGTCGGAAGAGGGGAATCCCGAGGAGGCGGTCCGCCTCCTCGAGAGCGCCGCCGAGCGGGCCCGGGCGGGGAATCTCCCGGCGCTCGAGGGCCGCGTTCTCGCCCAGCGGGCCGCCCTCGAGTTTCGCCGTCGCCCCGAGTCGGCGCGCGCCCTCCTCCGGCAGGCCCGCCGGGCTTTCGGGGACGATCCCGGTCCCGTCATTCGCGCCTTCCTCGAGTGGATCGAGGGGGAAGCCTCCCTCGCCTCCTCCGACTACGAGGCGTCCGTGGCGGCCTTCCGCCGGGCGGTCGAGGCGACGGGCGGGACGGCGGACTCGACGATCCGCGCCGCCTCCCTCGCGGGACGGGTCGAGGCGTGCCTCCGCCTCGGGGACGCGCGGGAGGCCGCCGAGGCCTACCGGGAGGCCGTCCGGGCCTTCGCGTCGATGAGGCCGCCCACCCTGGAAGAATCCTGGCGGATCGTCCTGCAGGAGCGATTCGCCGAGCTCCCTCCCCTCGGCGTCGAGGCCTACGTCCGGCTCGGGGACGATGCTTCCGCTCTCGCCGCTACCGAGGACGCCCAGGGTCGCGCGCTCGCGGAGGCGCTCGAGGGCCGGGCTCGACCGAAGGGCGCGACGCTCGACGCCCTCCGCGCCCTCCTCCCCGCGGATGGCGCGTTCGTCTCCTACGCGCAGGGCCTCGACCGCCTCTACGCGTTCGTCGTCCGGAGGGAGAGCCTGAGGCGGG
>CBRGOK010000241.1:0-6162 GCA_967798035.1 uncultured bacterium | reverse complement strand
ACCGCTTTCGTAAAGCGGGGGTTGCCGGTTCAAATCCGGCCTCGGGCTCCATGCTCTCCCCGCGGGGACGACTTCCTCTCGCCTGGAAGCATCGGAGCCGTCGGAACATCATGGGGCCCGACGATGTCTCCGGAAGCCGCACCCCTCACGACGCCGACGACGCCTCCGCTCCTGGGCCTCCCCCTGGAACGGCCGCACGTCACCCGGTGCGCACCGGTTCGGAAGTCACGCCGCTTCCGCTGGCGGGTCGTCGTCTGGATCGCCGTCCACGTCGTCGTCTTCCTCCACATCGCGCACTGGAAGGTGACCGGGCGGACGCTCACTCCCCTCGAGCCCTCCGAGTCGATGCAGACCCTCGAGCTGGGGAAGGTCAACGCCGGGTTCGTCCTCTTCGGGCTCTCGATCCTCGCGACGCTCGTCCTCGGCCGGTTCTTCTGCGGCTGGGCCTGCCACGTGGTCGCCTACCAGGACGCCTGCGCGTGGGTGCTGAAACGGCTCGGCCTTCGCCCGCGTCCGTTCCGGAGCCGCCTCCTCGTCCTCGTGCCGGTCGGCGCGGCCCTCTACATGTTCGTCTGGCCGAGCTTCGCGCGGGGCGTCCTCGACGGGAGGGAGGCGCCCGCGATCGTCGAGCACTTCACGACGGGGTCGTTCTGGCGGACCTTCCCCGGGCTCGGGATGGCGCTCGCGACGATCCTCGTCGACGGCTTCGTGATCGTCTGGTTCCTCGGGGCGAAAGGCTTCTGCACCTACGGCTGCCCCTACGGGGCCGTCTTCGGCCTCGCCGACCGCTTCGCCATCGGGAAGATCCGGGTCACGGACGCGTGCGAGGGGTGCGGGCACTGCACCGCGACCTGCACGAGCAACGTCCGGGTGCACGAGGAGGTCCGGCACTTCGGGATGGTCGTCGACCCCCGGTGCATGAAGTGCATGGACTGCGTCGACGTCTGCCCGAAGGACGCCCTCTACTTCGGGTTCGGCCTGCCGTCGATCGGCGCGAAGTCGAAGATGAAGCGGCCGCGGAAGATCTACGACCTGCCGTGGGTGGGGGAGATCGCCCTCGCTGCGGTCTTCGTCGTCGCCCTCTACGCCTGGCGCACGCTCTACGGGGAGGTCCCTTTCCTCCTCGCCCTGGGTCTCTCGGCGATCACCTCCTTCCTCGCGCTCCTCTCCTGGCGGCTCCTGTGGACCCGGGACCTCCGGATGCAATCGCTCACGCTCCGGCGGAACGGGAAGTTCACGGCCGCGGGCGTGGCGGCGCTGATCGCCCTGCCGCTGTTCTTCGGGTTCGTCGGGCACAGCGCCGTGCTCCAGTTCCGCGTCAAGGAGGGGGAGCGTCTCCTCCGCCGGGCGCGCGCCGCCCCGCCCGAGGGAAGGGGGGAGATCGCAGGGCGGGCCCTGGTTCATCTGCGGAAGGCCGAGTCGCTCGCCGTCTTCGAGTTCGCGACCCTCGAGGAACTGCTGGGCCACGCCCACTCGTACTCCGAGGAAGGCCGCGAGGAGGCGGAGGGGAGGTACCGTCGCGCGGTCGCCCTCGCTCCCTCCTCGGCCAGCTCACGCTCCCCCCGGTTCCGGCTGGCCCGGATCGCGGCGCAGCGGAAGGACTTCGCCGCCGCCGAGGCCGAGCTCGCCGCCCTCCTCGAGATCGATCCCGAGGCGGACGACGGGATCGAGATCGAGGCGCGCTTCGACCTCGCCTCCGCCCTGAAGGCGCGCGGGGACCTGGAAGGGGCCGCGGGTCAGCTGCAGGAGATCCTGCGGATCGATCCGCGGAATCCCCTCGCTCCCGCTCTCCTCGAGCAGGTGCGCTGAAAAAAAGACCCGCGGGAGGACGGCCTCCCGCGGGTCGGATGGGTCGGGCTGGTTCTACGGGCAGTTGGTCGTCGCGGAGCCGATCCGGACCTCGAGGCCGTTCGTCAGGTTGAACGAGCCGAGGTAGGCGCCGCCCGCGGCGAACGACGCCACCTGGAAGTCCATGTCCAACCCCTCGAGCGAGGGGTCGGCCGGGATCGGCGCCGGCCAGGTGAAGGCTCCGGCCGGGCTGCAGACGCCGCTCATCAGCGGGAAGATCGCCCCGAGGTTCGCGGCGTAGAGGTTGCACCCGCCGCCGAGGTCGGTCGTCCCCGGCGCGGTCACGAGGACCAGGAGGGCCGGCGCAGAGGCGACGTTCCCCGCCGTGCCCAGCGTGAAGCTCGCGTTGCCGATCGTCGCGCGATTCGGCGTGCCGCCCGCGAAGAGGCTCGGCGTCGAGGGGTTGCCGCAGCCCGGGCCGAGGTTCACGTTGTACAGGCCGAGCGGGAGGGTGCTCGCGACCGTGAAGTTGGGGCTGACGCCGCCCACGATCGTCGCCTGGTCGAGCGTGACGTTCCCGGAGATCGGGGCCGCGTCCGAGTCGAACCAGAAGTTGTAGATCGAGTTCCACCGCAGGGAGTTCCCGACGGGAGCGGTCCAGGAGAGCTCGCCGTTGACCTTGTCGAAGGTCCAGTCGTTGACGGCGTTGCCCGGGACGTCGGTGTCATGGAAGCCGACGTTCGTGACCTGCGACTCGGGGCAGAAGGGGAGGCGGAAGACGCCGACGCCGCCCTTGTTGTCCCGGTTGTGGACCGCGTACTCGTAGTGATAGAGCCCGTTCGTCGGGCCCGTCACCTTGACGGCGACGTAGACGCGTCCGTCCGAGGGGCCCGTCGTCGGATCCCCGTTCGTGCTGGAGTTGAGCGTGGCCCCGGTCCAGCGCTGGAGGACGCTCCCGGCGAGCTGCGACCCGACGGAGGTGAACGTCGGGGTCGAGCCGACGTACGCGATCGTCATCTGGCGGGACGCGAGGTTGTTCGTCCGGTTCCCGTCGGGCTCGTTCTTGAGGCCGGTGACGGTTCCGACGGGCTGCGGGATCGGCGCGCCGCCCGAGGTGCAGTTCGGGCCGATGCTCGTCTGGATCCAGGAGGAGAAGACGTAGTTGGCGCAGTAGAAGTAGGTCGCGCCCGCGACGCTGGCGTCCGCGTCGGTCATCCGGACCGTGTTCGTCGACCCGCCGGTCGGCTGCTGGCCCGGAGTCCAGATCCCCGTCCAGGGGTTGTAGTCGTCCATGGGCGCGAGGCTGCCCGCGTTGTTCCCCGTCGAGTAGGTGTCGGAGCAGGCGATCCCGAGCCAGGACCCGCCGCTCGGGCACTGGCAGGTGGAGCACTGGTTGCTCGAGAGGGCGAAGAAGGCGTGCTTCATCCAGCTCCGGTCGGAGATCTGGACGATTCGGCTCGCGCCCGGATCCACCCGGGCGGCCATGAAGGCGATCACGGGGTGGCGCGTGTCTCCGGCCTGGAACCAGATGAGGTTGTGGTTGCCGGGATTGCAGGACGTGGTCGCCATCGAGAACCGGACCTGTCCGGTCGGGAAGGTTCCGATGCGGCCCTGGTAGGCGAGGCTCGAACCGAGGATTCCGATGCTGCCATCCACGCCCGTGGTCGCGCCCGGCTGGGCGGCGGCGGGAAGGGCGAGGGCGGCCAGGGACGTGAGGGCGGCCAGGGGTCGCCACTTGTTGCTTTCCTTCATTCCGTGTCTCCGAGTGCGAACGAGCGTCGGTGGGAGGGAGTAGGGGAGCGCCCGCTTGGCGAGGCTCCCGGAGGGGTGAGACCGGTCAAGAAGCCTAAGAGCAGCCGCGCGGGCGCGCAAGGCCATGGGTCGGGGCGAAGGATCGGTGGATCGCCGCAGGGGCCGCGGCCGCAAACCGTTTGCGAGTTTGAACGTACGGCGGCGCCCCGAGTCGACGAGAGACCGGTCCTGACCTCTCAAGACGGCCGGCGCCCCCGCGGGGTTCCGTTCGAGGTCAGGCCGTGCGGTGGACCGCGGGCCTCGCGCGCGCCTATCTTCCCCGTCCTGTGGGACTCCCCCGGCGCCGCCCCCTCCTGATCGGGGTCGTTCACCTCGCGCCCCTTCCCGGGAGCCCCCGGCACAGGGACCCGATCGACCGGATCCTCGCCCGCGCCCTCGAGGACGCCGGAAACCTCGTCCGGGGCGGGATGGACTCCGTGATCGTCGAGAACTTCGGGGACGTCCCGTTCCATCCCGGCTCGGTGCCCCCGGAGACCGTCGCCTCCCTCGCGATTCTCGCCCGCGAGGTGCGGCGGGCGCTCGGCGTGCCGGTGGGGGTGAACTGCCTCCGGAACGACGCGCGTTCTGCGCTCGGGATCGCGGCGGCCTCCGACGCCGAGTTCATCCGCGTGAACTGCCACCTCGGGGCGGCCGTCGGGGAGGCGATCCTCGAGGGGAAGGCCGACGAGACGCTTCGCGCCCGGAGGGTCCTCTGCCCGGAGGTGGCGATCCTCGCGGACGTCCACGTGAAGCACGCGAGGCCCCTCGGAGGCGGGGAGATCGCCCTCGCCGCGCGCGACCTCGCCTACCGGGGGCTCGCCGACGCGATCGTCGTCTCGGGTCCCGAGACGGGGGCCGCGGCCGACCTCGAGGAGCTGCGGGCGGTCCGCCGAGCGGTGCCCGACCGGACCCTCCTCGCCGGAAGCGGAGTCACCCCGGAGAACGCGGCCGACGTCCTCTCGATCGCCGACGGGGCGATCGTCGGGACCTCCTGCGAGCGGGGGGGGAAGCCGGGCGCTCCGGTGGACCCTGGCCGCGTGCGGGCCCTCGTCCGCGCCGCGCGCTGAACTCGTCGTCTCCGTCGGGCGTCGCCCGGGACGGGGCGACGGGAGGCGCGGTCACTTCCCGTTCAGCGTCCAGTCGTAGTCCGTGTACTCGATCTCCCATCCCTTGCCGTCTCCGATCGCCGCCGCGGTCTTCTCCTCGAGGAACCGCGCGACGAACTTCGGGACGCTCCCCGCGGACTTCTCGAAGTCCTCCCGGAACCACTTGAAGATCGGGGAGAGGTGGAGGGTCTTCGCCTCGACGTCGACGCGGTTCTTCCCGCGGTCCGCGAGGAAGCGCCGGGCCTGGTCGTCGAGCTGGGCTTCGAGGACCTCGGCTCGAAACGCCTCCGACCGAAGCGGGGGGCAGCCCTTCGAGGCGCAGACGATCGCGAAGTGAACTCGAGGATCGGCGAACTGCGGGCGGAGGACGCCGTGCTCGATGTCGTCGAGGGAGAGGGACTTCGGGCGGAGGTTGCGCAGTTCGATGAACTCCTTCCCGAAGGGGCTGCGGAACAGGCCGCCGATGTCCTTGATCGACTTCACCGGGTAGTGGTCGAGGATCAGGCGGACGGTGAAGGCGTTGTAGGCGTTGATCCAATAGGCGAGTCGGTCAGCGCGCGGGAGCGCGTCGAACTTGTCGGCAGGAATCTCGCGCAGGTTGGCGAGGTAGCTCTGGATCGGACCGTCTCCTGCCTTGAGCGCCGCGTAGTCGACGACCCCGTCCTTGACGTACATCTGGAGGGCCGTCGTCCAGAGCCTGTGACTCTCGCCGAACTTCGGACGGGCCCTCTCCGAGATCACTCCCGGCCCCTCGCTGTCCTGTTGGGGTGCGAGGAGGAGCGGGAAGAGCAGGGACGAGAGAGACTTCGGTCCCATGGGTCGCGGGGGAACGGCGTTATACCCGGGGAGGAACCGCGTCCTTGTAGGATGCCGCCGAGCGCACGCGATGTCGGCCGAAGAGCACCGGAATCGGAGCCCCGCGACCGTCGCCTTCGCCGTGATCACGGTGAGCGACACCCGCACCGCCTCCGACGACTCCGGCGGGGAGACCGCGCGCAAGGGGCTCGAGGCCGCCGGCCACCGGGTCGTCCGGCGCGAGATCGTCCGCGACGAGCCGGAGGAGATCGCCCGCGTCACCGCCGGGGCGCTCGAGGATCCCGCCGTCGAGGCGATCGTCCTGACGGGGGGGACGGGGATCGGCCCGCGCGACCGGACGGTCGAGGCGATCGATCCCCTCCTCGAGAAACGCCTCGAGGGTTTCGGGGAGATCTTCCGCGCCCTCTCGTTCAAGGAGATCGGGCCCGCGGCCATGCTGTCGCGGGCGTTCGCGGGGACCGCGCGCGGGAAAGTCCTCTTCGCCCTCCCCGGCTCGCCGAAGGGGGTGGCGCTCGCGATCGCCTCGCTGAT
Source organism: uncultured bacterium (assembly GCA_967798035.1). Lineage (GTDB taxonomy): Bacteria > Planctomycetota > UBA1135 > UBA1135 > JAKEFM01 > JAKEFM01. Next base: position 130 of record CBRGOK010000241.1, on the reverse strand, counting down.
CGCGCCCGAGGCCGGCCACCTCCTCGGCGAGCTGCGCCGGGCTCCGCATCGGCCCCATTGACGGGGCCCGCCCCAGCGGCGAAAAACCCGCCCGTGCTGAAGGGGACGCCCGTCTCGCCCGGCATCGCCA
>CBRGOK010000240.1:0-6170 GCA_967798035.1 uncultured bacterium | reverse complement strand
CGGCCCCGGGAGGGCCCCCCGCCACCCCGGGTGCGCTTTTTATTTGGTCTGGGGGGGCGCCCGGCCGCCCCGCTTCCCGGGGCGGGGCCCACCCCGATTGTAGGGCGCGTCGGGGGCGTGAAGGGGGGCGGGGGCGGCGCCCTCACTTCCCCACGACGTCGTCCCCCTCTCCTCCCTCGTCTCGGCCGTTCGGCCCCTTCGACCGGAGCTTGTAGGTCTTCCCGTCGGCCGAGGGCTCGTAGAGATAGTCGTTCCCCCACGGGTCCTTCGGGACCTCCTTGCGGCCGGCGAGGAGGCCGTCGGGGTACTCCGCGGAAGGCTTGAGGAGATCGGCGAGCCGGGCGGGGAGGGCGTCGTAGTCCATCCGGTGGATCGTCAGGCCCGACTTGATGTCGAGCATCTCCCTGCGCGCGCGCTCGACCGGGTCCTCCTTCCCCACGGGGGCGAGGACGATCTCCTCCCCCGATCCCCCCTTCTTTCCCTCGTGGGCGACGAACGTGGAGGCGGTGGCGGCGCCGACGACCCCCAGGCCGAGGAGGGTGTCGACGCCCCACGGGGAGAAGGAGCAGGAGTAGAGCCCCTCCTTCTCCGTCTTCGAATAGGACAGCCCCCCGAAGAGGTGCTTCTTGATCGACTCGGCCGAGGGGAGCGAGTTGAGGTCGACGGGAAGGTCGCGCCCCGCCGCGGCGAGCGGAAGGAACGAGGTGACGGTCGTGTAGATCATGCCGACCGTTTCCCGCGGATCGCTGTAGGAGACCCCGGAGACCCCCTGCGGGAGCTTCCCGGCGAAGCGCCGGTACCCCTCGACGGACGCCCCTCCCTCGCCTCCGGACTGCGCGAGGCGACGGATGGCCTTCTGGAGGCCTTGCCGGCTGAGGGAGGCGATCAGCAGATCCCCCTTCACCGCGTAGGCCGGATTGATCGCGACGAAGGGGTTGAACCCCATCCCGCCGAAGCCGCCGTGGGAGCCTCCCCCGTCGAACTTCACGGAGAACGACCGGATCTTCGTCCCCTCGAGGTCCGCCTCCTTGAGCGCGACCATGCCGGTCCCGACCAGCGCGTCGCTGAGGGCCCGCGCGGCCTTCTCGAACGCCGCCGCGTCGCGGAGCGGCATCAGGAAGGTCATGTCGGGGGCACCTCCCATCATCATGTTCTTCGCCGGCAGCGAGTAGAGGAGGAAGTTCTCCCCCATGGAGCCGAGGAGGTCCTTCCGGAGGCTCACGCCGTTCTTCTCCTCGAACTTCGTGAGCTCCCCGGTCACTTCCCGCTCCGTCTCCGCGGAGAGCGCGGCGAGCGCGCGGAAGAGGGTGTCCCAGATCTCCCCCATCTTGACGCAGCCCACGGTGAAGGAGTCGGCCTCCTTCGGGACCCGCTCGAGGAGCGCGAGGTCCGCGGCGCCCTCCCCGCCGAGCGCGAGGAGCCCCTTCCGGGGAGACGGGGCGAGGACATAGGACTCGTTCACGGAATGGTCGCCGGCCGCCGTCGAGGCGCAGGCGAGGGCGCGCAGCCCGTCCAGGCCCAGGGCCGAGAGCGCCGCCTTCACGCCCTGCGGCCGCAGGAAGGCGGGAAGCTCGCCGGGGGGGGCGAACGAGAGCCCCTTGAGGAGCCCGTCGACGAGCGGGGGGACCCGCATGAAGAACCGGATCTCGCTCCCCGCGCTCCCCACTCGACCCGTGCAGGTCCGGAACTCGGGATCGGCGGCGAGGGACGGGCTCGCCGTGCCACCCGCGACCCGGCCGAGGAACTCCTCCGGGAACGGGCTCCCCGGAGACCCGATCGCGAGGTACAGGGCCGTCCCCTCGGCGCTCCAGAACGCCGCCAGCGCCGGATGGTGGCCGTCGGACGTCGGACGGATGACGGTGAAGGACTTCCCTCCGACCGTCTCGTCCCGGACGGCGGCCTTCTCCGCCGGGACCTTCTCGCGGAGGCGATCCAGGATCGCCTTGAGCCTGGGGAAGTCGGCGCCGGCGTCGACGCGCACGGCCGCGGCCACTTCGGGCGGTCCCCCCGCCTCCGGGAACCGGAAGCGGGCGAGACCGATCTCGATCCCCCGGAACTTGGTCTCGAGGAGGGGTCCGAGATCGATCCCCGAGGCTTGCGCGGACGACTTCCGGCCCGCCTCGATCCACTCGTGCATCTGCTTGAGCGGCTGCGCGAGGAACTCGCTCACCTCCTTCTCGCGGCCCATCTGCCAGAGCGGCAGCGACCGGCAGTCCTGGAGGGTCGCGGTGAGGTCCGGAAACGAGAGGACCGCCACGGCGTCGGCGGGGAGGTAGCGCGCGAGCCCCTCCGTCCCGGCATCCCCCTGCGGGCGGAGGTCGGCCGCGGGAAACGCGACGGCCCCCAGGAGGAGGCCGATGCGACGCACGAGGGAGAGGGACGACCGCCTGCGAGTTTCGCTCATGAGTGATCCTTGGTGCCCACCATCCTCGACCCCGTCCGCGGGGACCCGCCGGTCCGATCCCCTGGTCCCGCGGCCCGGGGGGGCTTCTCGCGCGGCCGGAGGAATGCGCCGGACGCCCGGACTATTTCAAGCCCGCGTAATCCTTGAGTTTCCGTTCGAGGGCCGCGGTGTCCTGCGCCAGGGCGCCGGCGGCCTTCACGACCTCCTTGCGGTTCCCCCCCCCGATCGCCCGGACGAGGTCCGCGAAGAGCTTGCGGTCGTGCTCGTCCTTCGTCTCGACGTGGTACGCGACGAGGAGGCCCGCCTCGAGCATCAGCTTGAGGGACCCGTCCGGGTCGTCCCTCGAGATCTCGAACGACTTCGTGAGCTGCTTGAGAGATCCGAGGCCGCCCCGCTTCGCGATGCGCTCGGAGATCGCCCAGGCGCGCGAATCCTTCGGGACGTCCTTGTGGAGCCACTCGCCGTAGGTGGCGAACCCCTCCACCAGCCAGAGGGGGATCTCCTCGTCCTGCTCCTTCTCCTCCCCCCGGTGCAGGAGCCGGTCGAGGTAGACATGTCCCACGGCGTGGACGACGTAGAACGGGGCCCACCGCTTGTCCCCGGCGATGAAGGCGCCCGGCCGCTCCTCGTCGGTCGCGGCGAGATAGCAGCCGTAGACGGAGGAGTGGTGCTCGCCGAACTGCTGCGCGTACCGGTTGTACTCGGCGAGGTCCTTGAAGCCGAAGAGGAGGATCGAGCGGGGCGGCGCCTCCGTCCCGAGGACGCTCTTGAGCCGGTCGTACGCGGCCCCGGCCCAGTTGAGGAGGCCGTCGGCGCTGTCCCGGTCGACGTTCGTCCGCAGAAGGACCGGCCCGCGGGGGATCCTCCACCCGTTCTCCCAGTCCGCCCGGAGCCGGTTCGCCTCCGGCTTCGGGACCCACTTCCCGTCCACCTTGAAGAGCCCCTTCTCGACCTGCGGGGCCTCCTCGGGAGGGATGAGCTCCCCGTCGACGCGCTTCCACCCCTTCTCGAGCTTCTCGGCGTCCTCCTTCGAGAGCCACTCGCCGTCGCGGCGCACCTTCCCCGCCTCCAGGAAGCCCTTCTCCTCCTTCGTCACCCACTCCCCGGTCTTCGTCTTCACGAGCCCGCGCCGGACGTTCTCCTGCTCCTCCTCCTTCTCCTTCTGCTTCCGGAGCTCCTCCTCGAGGATCCACTTCCCCGCGTCGTTGCGGACGTAGCCGAGGAGTCGCCTCGCCGCCTCGTGGTTCGTGTCGGCGACGAGGACCTGCTTGAGGGCGGTCTTCTCCTCGGCCTTGAGCCCGACTCCCGCGCACCACTTGGCGAGTTCGAGCAGACCCTCCACGTCCCCCTTCTGGAGGGCGTCGCGACGGCGGCGGAACTCGGCCTTCAGCGCCTCGGTCGATGTCCCGGTGGTCGCGGGCTTGCTCGCCGGCTCCTGGAATCGCGGGGCCCCCGCGGCGACCGCGCCGGCCGCGGCGAGGAGCACCGCCGCGGCGAGACCGCTCGTGCGCCCCCGCCTCATCGACCGCCCTTCCTCGCTCCCCTCACGGTTCGAGCTCGACGTTCCAGTACCGCTCCGACACGAACCGGTCCCAGGAGGCCTTCCGCCGGCCGACGGCCACGCTGAGGTACGGCGCCCAGCGGGGGCGCGAGGGCTTGCGGATGAGCCGCAGCCCGGCCCCCTCCGGGGTCCCATCCCCCTTGCGGAGGTTGCACTCCAGGCAGGCGAGGACGCAGTTCTCCCACGAGCTCCGCCCCCCTCGGGCCCGCGGCACCAGGTGATCGATCGAGAGGTCCTCCGCAGGGCGGCGGTGGCCGCAGTACTGGCAGGTGAAGTTGTCGCGCCGGAACAGGTTCTTCCGCGAGAAGGGGACCCGGGCCTGCGGGAGTCCGTCGTAGCGGAGGAGCACGACCGCCTCCGGCACGCGGATCTGGAGGGAGACCGTCCGTACGCAGGGGCCGCCGCGCGCGGAGGAGAGGGTCGCCCAGGAATCGAAGTCGTGGGTCTCGTAGGTCTCCGGCGCGATCACCCGCGCGACCCTCCGGTAGACCATGCCGAGGGCGCGCCGCACGGTCGTGACGCTCACGACGGCCCACGACCGGTTCAGGACGAGCGTCCGCTCGTCGAGGAGGGCCGCCGAATCGAGCTCGTACATGGCGTCGCCGGTCGGCCGCCGCGGCGGCCGAGAGACCGAGGATACTCGCCCTCCGCACGGGATCAAAGGCGACCCGACGGCGAGCGCGCCCCCGGAACCCTCTCCTTTCGGCCTCCCGCGGAAGAGCCTAAAATCCGCGCCCCTTCCGCGCGCGGCGCGCGCGTTCCCCGAATGAACCGTGCTCTCCTTCCCGGCCTCGTCCTCCTCCTCGCGGGATGCCGGTCCATGTACGAGGACGTGAAGAAGCCGGCGCCCGATCCCGATTTCGATCACGCCTCGATCGCGCGCGCGCAATTCGAGGACATCCCCGTCCCGGAAGGGTTCAAGCTCCGGACCGACGTCCTCCAGTCCTACTCTTACCAGTGCGGTTCCTTCCGGCAGGGCCGTCTCCTCTACGAGGGCGCTCCCGATCCGGCCCGCGCCGCCTCCTACCTCCGCGACCGGATCCCCCAGCACGGCTGGACGCAGACGATCGACTCGACGGAAGGAGGCGCCCGCAGGCTCGAGTTCCGGAAGGGCCGCTCCCTCCTCCGATGCGATCTCCGCCGGACGTCGGGAAACCGGACGGGCATGACGGCGCTCCTCGTCACGGTCGAGCCCGATCCCGAGCTCGCCAACGGGAATCCTGGATCCTGAGAGTCCGTCTCCGTTTCACTTCAAAATGAGCATCCTCCACACCCTCGAAGACTTCGACAGCCGCGTCGACAAGGTCAGGTCGAACCTGGTGAGGTGGTTCGTCCTCGCGGGAGTCGTCGCTCTCGCTGCCGTCGTCGTTTCCTGGTCTGTGCGCAGATTCATAACACAGAAATCAGAGTCCAAATGGGTGCCGTTTGATGCTCAATTGAACGTAGGTGGAGGGTTTCTCGGGTTCCCGACGGTCATGGCCAAGCATGACGCGGACGTCGCGGCGACGGAGATCCGTGCTGCGACAGGACAGTGCTGGGGCGAGGTCGCGAGAACGGTCCAGTCGGGACGACTGGGAGAGATCGACCGACTTTCCGATTCCATCTCGAACCTGAAGGACGCCCAGACGGGCGATCCGGGAGCCAGGATCCTCTCCGCGTTCGTGCAGTCCGGGGGAGTCATCGGTTTCGAGAACCTCTCCGGAAGGACCGAGAGTTTCCGCTCGTGGTTGGGCTCGCACGGGAGCCTCACCGGCAATCCTCCCAAGGAGGGTGCCCCAGGATTCGAGCTCGAGCTGGAGGGCGGTCGCCTGGCGTTTCGCTTCGATCCTCAGCTCCCCTCCGCACTCACGGACGGCCTCCTTGCCTTCGTGAAGAATGGCGGACTGGGAGGTGCGACTATGGCCTGGAGTCCGAGCGATCGGTGCTACGACCTGAGGCCTGCCGCGGATCGCGCCGAGGCACCGAAGGAGTTGGATGCTCTCCTGGAGGCCGTCCGTCCCGATCAGGCGAGCTATTCCCTCTTCCGGGGCACCCTGGCGTCGCGCCCGCTCGCTCCTAGGGACGGAGGCACACAGGGCACGCGCGCCCTCGCCCTCCTCGGCTACGACACCCTCGGTCGCGAGTTCGCTTGGATCCCGCTTGCGACGAGCACGGAGGGTGGGGACTTCCTCCCCGCTCCCACTCTTTACTAGTCGGGGGTTGCCC
>CBRGOK010000239.1:0-6179 GCA_967798035.1 uncultured bacterium | reverse complement strand
GCTCCTCGGGGACGGTCCCCGAGACCGTGAGGAGCGTCGAGCCGTCCGATCCCGAGAAGGCGCGGGCCCGGCCGGGGCCGCACGGTCCGCCGTGGCACCCCGGCGCTCCCGCGAGGAGGTCCGTGATCCCGTCCCCGTCGATGTCCCCGAGCCGGGCGAGGCTCGAGCCGAGACGCCCTTCCTCGACCGCCCCTTCGTGGGAGAAGAGCAGGGTTCCCCCCGACCCCGAGCAGATTCTCGCCTGCCCGGCGAAGGGGAAGCCTCCCGGCGACGCCTCGGGAATTCCGACCACGAAGTCGGCGGCCGCGTCCCCATCGAGGTGTCCGGCGGGACAGACGGCGCTCCCCAGACGGTGACCGCCGGCCTCGCCGTTCACCTCGTAGAGGAGAGGCCCCGGAGGGCGGACCGTGAGGGTCGCGTGCGGGTAGAGCGTCACGGGGCCGAGCGCGTCGCCGACCACGACCCGGAAGGCGTCCGTCCCGGCCGTCGTCCCTGCCGTGAGCGTCGCCTGGTAGGTCCCGTTCCCGAGGTCGACGACGGGCCCGATCGTGGAGGAACCGACGCTCGTCTCGTCGTGCGAGACGGTAACGCTCGCCCCTCCCGTCGTGAGCGGATTTCCGTCGATGTCGGCGAGGGCGATCGTCAGCGTCGTCTGGGAGGACCCGTCCGCGGGGAGGTTCGGGACCGCCGGCGCCGCCGTCGAGAGGATCGCGTCGGGGTGGCCGACGTGGGCCGCGCGGAAGGCGTTGTACATCGTCTGGAGGGTGTTGACCGGATCGGGGGAGGACGGGAATCCGAGCGAGCCGAAGACGTTCAGATCGAGGTAGTAGTCCCCGTTCGCGCATCCGGTCGTCCCGCTGCAGGTGCCGTCGGTGTCCCCGATCCGCGCGATCGTCAGGTACCCGACATGGGCCGACTTCCAGGTCCCCGGCGGCGGGCAGCCGCAGGCGGTCGGGTTGACCGGGTTGCAGGAGCACCTCCCGTCGCCTCCCCAGACCTTCGCCGCCTGCATCGCGGCCATCATCTTCTGGCCGAGGTCCCCGGGCGTCGTGATCAGCGCCTGCTCCGCCGCGTCGATCACCGCCTGGCAGGTGAGAACGTTCCCCTGGATCGCGTAGGAGATCGCCCCCGCCTGTCCGACGACCCCCCCCGCCCACGGGCCCGCGCCGCCTCCGGTGAATGTCGCCGCGGGGGCCCCGAGAGTGGCGATCCCCCACTGTCGCAACACAGGATCCGCTTCCGAGAGCGCCTGGAGGTACGTGAGGATCGCCTGCGCGGAGATCCCGAGCTGCATCGACGTGAACATCGTCGTGCGGGCGATTCCGGGGTCGAGGAACGACTGGGACTGCGCGGCTCCCCGCCCGACGACGATCACGCCCGCACCGGCCTGAAGGTTGGTCCCCGGGAGACAAGTGGCCGAGGCGATCCCGACCTCTCCCGTCGCAGAGTTCGCGACGACGATCGACCACGTGGCCGACGCCCGCGTGCAGAGGAGCGGGACGAGGAGGCCGACGAGGTGGAGGCGAGGACGTTTGACCCGCGGCATGGCAACTCCCTCGGGATGCAGCGCCGTCCGAGGATACTCGCTCGGCTTGGGGATCGGGGAGGGGCCGCGGCGGGCGTCAGGCGCGGAGCGCTGCCTCGAGGACGTCGGCCCTCCGGCCGGTCAGGGGATCGTCCCCGCGAGGAGGACGCTCGACCCGTCGCGGACCTCGATCGCGCGACCCGACAGGTCCTCCAGCCGATCGACGCCGAGGGGGAGGGGGTCACCGTGCGCGGTGTCTCGGCGCAGCTTCCCCTGCGCGAGCGCCCCCGCCAGTGTGAAGGAGCCGCCCCCGCCGGCGTCCGCGATCCAGACCGTGTAGGTGGGCCCCGGACCGAGCCCGTTCGCCCGCAGGTTGAACCGCTCCGTCCCCACCGACCCCTTGCGCACGAGGCGCAGGGTGCCGGACGCGCCCGAGGGGGCGGACGGCGGAGCGAGCGAGCCCGTCCGACGCAGGTCCCCCAAACCGAGGAGGGAAGGGAGCCGCGCGCGCAGGTAGGTTTTCCCTGAGGCTCCGCGGATCTCGAGGCGCCTCCCTTCGAGGCTCGAGAGGAGGGCGACGCCGAGCTCCGCCGGGGGGACGCCCTCGGAGTCGAGCGTCAGGAGGAGGTGCTGGGAGGACGCGCCGGGGCCCTGGAGTTCCCCGATCGAGAGGTACGTCCGGCTCCCCGCCGCTTCCTCGAGAAACGCCGAGTAGGGGGCATCCTGCGCGTCGCCCAGCTTGCGGACGTCGACGGAGAAGACCTGGTCGAGGCCGCGGAGCCGCATCTCGATCCCACCCCGCGCGTCGTCGTCGGGCTCCGACGGCTCCCGCTGGAGCGCGACGCGCGCGCGCAGATCGACCGGGATCGCCCCGCCGAGACCCGCGAGGGAGAAGACGCGGGCCTGCCCGGCGTCGACGACACCGGCGGGATCGGCTCCGGGGGCGCCGACGAGGAGGTCGGCGATCCCGTCCCCGTCGACGTCCCCCGCCGAGGCGAGCGCCCTGCCGACGAGATCTCCCGCGAGTCCCGGGAGCGACAGGAGGAGCAGGCCGTTCCCTCCGGAGTGGACGGAGACCTCCCCTCCCTCCCCGGCGCCGGGGGACCCGACGGCGACTTCCGCCCGCACGTCCCCGTTCACGTCGGGAAGCCCGGCCACGGCCGAGCCGAAGAGACCCGCCTCAGGGCCTCCCTCGAGGACCCGCAGGACCCCGCCCGTGGCGCCCGAGAAGATCCGCGCGCGCCCCGCGTCGAGGAGAGCCCCCACATCGCTCGTCGGCGCTCCCGCGATCCAGTCCTCGACGTCGTCGGCGTCGATGCGCCCGGCGGAGGCGACGGAGGACCCGAACTGCTCCCCCGGCTGCTCCCCCTCGAAGGTTCGGAGGAGAGCCCCCGTTCCGCCGGAGAAGACGCGGACGAGACCCGCGTCGATCGCCCCTCCGGGATCGGCTCCCGGGATCCCGACGAGCGCCTCGCGCACGCCGTCCCCGTCCTGGTCGCCGGTCGAGGCGACGGCGGTCCCGAAACCCTCTCCGGGGACGGCTCCCTCCCACAGGAGGAGGCTCGTCCCGTCCGCCCCCGAGAAGGCCCGCACCTTCCCCGCCCTCGTCCCCGGAGCGCCGACCAGGAAGTCGGGGATTCCGTCCCCGTCGAGGTCTCCGGCTCCGGCGACCACGGTCCCAAACAGATCCCCCGGATCGGTCCCCGAGACGGTGAGGAGCGCCGACCCGTCGGAGCCCGAGAAGACCTGGGCGTGTCCGGGCCCGCAGGGGCCGCCGGCGCACCCCGGCGCCCCGGCGAGGAAGTCCGCGATGCCGTCCGCGTCGACGTCCCCGAGCCGCGCAACGCTCGACCCGAGGCGCCCTTCCTCGACCGTCCCTGGGTGGAGGAGCAGGCTCGCGCCGGCCGCCCCGGAATGGATCCTCGCCTGTCCCGAGAAGGGGAATCCTCCCGGGGAGGCCTCGGGGATCCCGACCAGGAAGTCCGACGACCCGTCCCCGTCGAGGTCCCCGCCGGACGCCAGGGAGGTCCCCAGCCGGTGGCCGATCGCCTCGCCGTTTACCTCGGAGCGCGGACCGCGAGGGTCGCGTGGGGGTAGAGCGTGACGGGGCCGAGCGGGTCGCCCACCACGACGCGGAAGACGTCGGCGCCCGCCGTCGTCCCCGCCGTCAGCGTCGCCTGGTAGGTCCCGTTCCCGAGGTCCACGACCGGCCCGATCGAGCACGAGCCGGCGCTCGTCGCGTCGTGCGAGACCGTCACGGTCGCGCCTCCCGTCTGGATCGGGGCGCCGTCGATGTCGGCGAGCGCGATCGTCAGGGTCGTCTGGGAAACCCCGTCCGCAGGGAGGTTGGCGAGCGCCGGCGCGGCCGTGGAGTGGATCGCGTCGGGGTGGCCGACGTGGGCCGCCCGGAACGCGTCGTACATCGTCTGGAGAGTGTCGACCGGATCGGGGGACGTCGCGCCTCCGAGCGGACCGAAGACGTTGAGATCGAGGTAGTACTCCCCGTTCGCGCAGCCGGCCCCCGGGTTGCAGACCCCGTCCGTGTCTCCGATCCGCGCGATCGTCAGGTACCCGACGTGGGCCGACTTCCACATCGGAACGGAGGGAGGAGGCGGGCAGAGGCAAGGCTGAGGGGGGATGGTGGGAGGACAGGAGCATCGGTTGTCCCCGCCGGCCGCCTTCGCCGCCTGCATCGCCGCCATCACCTTCTGGCCGAGGTCCCCGGGGGTCGCGATCAGGGCCTGCTCCGTCGCGTTCACGACCTCCGCGCAATTGAGGATGTTCCCCTGGATGGCGTAGGCGATCGGCCCCACCTGGCCCGTCACGCCACCGGCCCAGAACTCGGTCTCCGCTCCCGTGAAGGTCGCCGCCGGCGCTCCGAGGGTGGCGACCCCCCACTGGCGAACCGGCGGAACCAGGTTCAGGTACGTCTGGAGGTAGGTGACGATCGGCTGGGCCGGAATCCCGAGCTGCATCGAGGTGAAGATGGTGTCCCGGGCCTCCCCCGACGTGTCGACCTGGGCCTGCGACTGCGCGGCTCCCCGCCCGACGACGATCACCCCCGCTCCGGCCTGGAGGTTGAAACCGAGGAGACACGTCGCCGAGGCGACGCCGACCTCCCCGGTCGCCGTGTTCGCGACGACGATCGACCAGGTGGCCGACGCCCGCGTGCAGAGGAGCGGAAGAAGGAATGCGACGAGGAGGAGGCGAGGACGTTCGGTCCGCAACATGGCGACTCCCTCGGCATGCAACGCCGGTGCAGGATACTGTCTCCTCCCGGGGGGGAGGGAGAGGCGGCAGCGCGCGTCAGACGCGGAGGGCGGCCTCGAGGACGTCGGGGTACTTGAGGCCGGAGGCGGTGTTGAAGAGGACGACCTGGTCCTCGGAGCCGACGTGGCCCGAGGCGCGGAGGCGCCGGAGGCCGGCGAGCGCGGCACCCCCCTCCGGACAGGCCGCGATCCCGCTCGAGGCGAAGAAGGCGCGCGTCGCCTCCAGGATCTCCGCCTCGGAGACGGCGACGGCGCGCCCGCCCGAGGCGCGGACGGCGCGGAGGACGAGGAAGTCCCCGATCGCGGCGGGGACCCGCAGGCCCGCCGCGCAGGTCGAGGGATCCGGGACGGGGCTCGCCTCCTCCTTCCCCTGCTCGAAGGCCCGGACGAGCGGCGCGCACCCCTCGCTCTGGACGATCGCCATGCGGGGACGCGCGGAGCCGATCCAGCCGAGGCGCTCCATCTCCTCGAAGGCCTTCCACATCCCGACGACGCCGGTCCCGCCGCCGCACGGGTAGACGATCCAGTCGGGGAGGCGACCGAGCTGCTCGAAGATCTCGTACCCCATCGTCTTCTTCCCCTCGACCCGGTAGGGCTCGCGCATCGTCGAGAGGTCGAAGGCCGGCGAGCCCCGGAACCGGGCGCGGAGGGCGGCCGCCGCGTCCGCGATCGTCCCGCGCACGAGGAGCGTCTCGGCCCCCGCGGCGCGACACTCGAGCCGGTTCGGCTCGGGCGCGTCCTCGGGCATCGCGACCGTCGCCCTCAGGCCCGCCCGGGCCGCGTAGGCGGCGAGCGCCCCCGCGGCGTTGCCCGCGGAGGGGACGAAGACCTCCGTGATCCCGAGGGCTCGTGCCGCCGCCGTGGCGACGGCCATCCCCCTCGCCTTGAAGGAGCCGGTCGGGTTTCCCGCCTCGTCCTTGACGAGGCAGCGGCGAAGGCCCGCCCAGTGGGCGAGGGGAGGGGACTCGAGGAGAGGGGTCCATCCCTCCCCCAGCGTCACGATCTCCGCTTCCCCGGCGACCGGGAGGACCGGGAGGTAGCGCCACAGGTCGGTGCGCCGGAGAACTCCGGGCCGCATCGAGGGGGCCGCCGCCTCGAGGTCGTACCGGGCGAGGAGCGGCTTGCCGCAGGCCGCGCACAAGGACTGCGGGACGCTCGCGTCGTGCGCGCGGGCGCACCGTCCGCACTCGAGGAGGGTCGGCCGCATGCCGGGATGGTCTCGGATGTCCGAGCGCCGGGGAAGCGATAAGATCCTTCCGACCGCCGGCCAAGCGGAGAACCCCATCCCGATGTCCCTCCTCCTCCTCCTCCTCCCCCCCGTCCGCGCCCCGGGCGGGCCCCCCGCCCCGCCGCGCCCCCCGGGGGGGGGCCTCCGCGAGGGCGCG
>CBRGOK010000238.1:0-6180 GCA_967798035.1 uncultured bacterium | reverse complement strand
CGCGCGATCTCCTCGTCGACGAGCGAGTTCATCTTCGCCCGGATCTCCGCGGTCTCCCCCGCCCCCGCCCGCCGCTGCTCGCGGCGGATCAGGTCGAGGAACCGCTGGCGGAGCTGCGTCGGGGCCATGCAGAGCTTCTTCATGTGCGGGGGATCCGCGTACCCCGTCAGCGCGTTGAAGAAGGCGGAGGCGTCCTGCCCGATGTCCTCGTCCGCCGTCAGGAGGCCCATGTCCGTGTAGAGGCGCGCGGTCCGCTCGTTGTAGTTCCCCGTCCCGAGGTGGACGTAGCGGCGGATCCCGTGCTCCGTCCGACGCACGACGAGACAGAGCTTGGCGTGGGTCTTGAAGCCCCGGACGCCGTAGATCACGTGGGCGCCCGCCTCCTCGAGCCGGCGCGTCCAGCGGATGTTCGACTCCTCGTCGAACCGCGCCGTGAGCTCGACCAGCACGGTCACCTGCCGCCCCCGCTCCGCGGCCTCGGCGAGCGCGCGCACGATGCGGGAGTCCCCGCTCGTCCGGTAGAGGGTCTGCTTGATCGCCAGGACGTCGGGATCCCGCGCCGCCTGCTCGACGAAGTGGACGACCGGGTCGAAGGCGTCGTAGGGGTGGTGGAGGAGGACGTCCCGCGCCTCGAGGACGGAGAAGAGGTCGGCGGAGTCCGGCAGCCCCGGGACGGGGACGGGCCTCCACGGGGGATCGCGGAGGTCCTGGAGCGCGGGGAGCTCGAGGAGGAACTGCAGGGCGCGGAGGTCGAGGGGGGGCGGGACGGGGTAGATGTCCTCCTCCTGCTCGACCGAGAGGCGCTCCGCGAGGAGCCTCACCGACGAGGGGCTCGCCGTGGCGTCGACCTCGAGCCGCACGACGGGGCGGCCGCGGCGCTTGCGCACCTCCGTCTCGACCGTCTCCCGGAAATCCCCCGAATCGTCCCCGTCGAGCTCGAGGGAGGCGTCGCGGGCGATCCGGAAGCCGAAGGAATCGAGGATCTGCTGCCCGGGGAAGAGCGAGCCGAGCTCGGCTCGGATCACGTCCTCGACCCAGACGAACTCCATCCCCTGCCCGTCCGCCGAGCGCAGGAGCCGCGGGAGCCGCGCGGGGACCTGGACGACCGCGAGCCGCGGCTCCTCCCCCCCGTCGGCCGGGGCGAGGAGGAGGGCGAGGTTCAGGCTCAGGTTCGCGAGCTGGGGAAGGGGGCGCGAGGAGTCGATCGCGAGCGGCGTGAGGGCGGGGAAGATCTGCTCCCGGAAGTGCCGGGAGAAGAACGCGCGGCGCTCCTCCTCGAGCGCCCCGAGGGCGAGGAAGCGCACGCCCCGCTCGGCGAGCGCCGGGAGGAGCGCGTCGTGGACCGTGGCGTACAGGGACCGGGTCTGCGCGTGCGCCGCCTCGGCGATCCCGGCGAGCTGCTGGGCCGGCGTGAGGCCCGAGGGCTCCGGGGTGGCGTCCCCCTCCCGCACCGCGAGCTTCCGGGCCGCGACGCGGACCATGAAGAACTCGTCGAGGTTCGACGCGACGATCGTCGCGAACTTGACCCGCTCGAGGAGGGGGGTCGAGGGATCGGCCGCCTCCTCGAGGACGCGCTCGTTGAAGGCGAGCCAGGAGCGCTCCCGGTCCAGGAAGAGCTCGGGATCCGCGGGGCGGGCCTTCGGACGCGGGCTCACGCCTCCGGCTCCGTCTCGCGGAACCCGATCCTCTTGCCGAACGTCTCGAGGAAGAGATCGGCCCGGGCGGCGGTGGCGAGCCGCTCCATCGTCAGGTCTCCCGCCCCCTCGATCTCCAGGATCCAGGCGTCCTCCTCGGGGACGAGCCGGACGTCCTTGAGCTTCTGGGCGTGGTCCGCGTCGAGCGCGTTCGCGATCCGCAGGAGGGCCGCGAGCTTGTTCACCCGGACGCGGGTCTCCCGGTCGAGGCTCACGTAGGGGAGGTGGGCCCTCTGCGGGAGGGCGCGGCGGTGGTAGCGCGCGACGTTCGCGACGACGGCCATGTCGTCCCGCGTCAGGCCGAAGACGTCGGAGACGGAGAGGATGTAGTGGGTGTGCTTGTGGTGCCCGATGTGCTGGATGTAGACCCCGATGTCGTGGAGGAGGGCGGCCACCTCGAGGAGGAGGCGGTCCCGCGCGGGGAGGCCGTGCTCGGAGACGAGGCCGTCGAAGAGCCGGACGGCGATGTCGGCCACCTTGCGCGCGTGGGCGGCGTCGTAGCGGTACTTCTCCCCGAGCGCGCCCGCGCTCGCCAGCACCTGGTGCGTGAAGTCCTCCGCGCGCCGGGGCCCGCCCGCCCCGACCAGCTCGAGGAGGAGACCGTCGCGCAGGGAGGCCTCGGGGACCGTCACCCGCTCGGCCGCGGTTTCGGCGAGGAGCTCCCGCACCGCAAGAAGGGCCGGCACGAGGGTCTCCGCCTCGACCAGGGGGAGCCCGTAGGTCTCCACGATCTGCTCGTCGGTCCGCTCCGCGACCTCGTCGCTGAAGCGGACGAACGCCTCCTTCGGGATGGACCGCGCGGGCCCGGGGCCCGCTCCCTCCTCTGCGAGGCGCCCCGCGGCGAAGCGGACGTCCCCCCCCAGCGCGACGAAGTGCGTCGCCTCGGACAGCGGCATCCCGCGCTTCACCTCCTGGACGACGCCGTGGATGTGGCGCCGCAGGAGGCGGATGCGGCGCGCGTGCGTCCCGCGCCAGGAGGCGAGGGTCTGCCGCATCCGGAGCGCGCCGAGAGGGTACGTGCCCGAGAAGACGGGCTCCCCCGAACGGAGGAAGGACACGTCCGCGCTCCCCCCGCCCACCTCGACGAGGAGGGTCGTCCCCGACGCGAGCACCTCGTGGGAGCCGAGCGCGCCGCGGACGGCCGTGTAGGTGAGCCGGATCTCCTCGGAGCCGTCGATGACCTCGACGGCGAGGCCGGTCCGGAGCCGGATGCGGTCGAGGACAACGTCCCGGTTGGCCGCCTCGCGGATCGCGGCCGTGGCGACGGCGCGGCAGCGCGAGACCTTGTACTCGTCCATGATGCGACGGAAGCCCTCGCAGGCGCGGACGGCCGCCTCCATGGTGGGCGCGGAGATGCGCCCGGTCGCGAAGGTGTCCTTGCCGAGGAAGACGCTCCGGGAGGCGCGATCCAGGATCCGGACCGAGCCGTCGGGAGCGACCTCGGCGACCGCGAGCCGGATCGCGCTCGACCCCATGTCGATCACTGCGACGGGTGAAGCAGTCCGAGTGGGGGCGGCCGCCTCGGCGGTCATGCGGCGCTCTTCCGGCGCGCCTCCGGCTGGAGCAACTCCAGCCCAGCCAGGAGGATGGGATGTCGACCGGGATCGATAGGCGCGGTTTCCACGATTCGCATTCCCGGGGGCCGATGGCTATTCTCCGCAGCCGGGACAGGAATTGGAGAGATTCCTTGATACGGGCATCCGGGAGATCTTTGCCGAATCCCGCCTCCGCGTTCCTGGCGGAGCGGGTGCGGGCATTCCTGCGGAATCTCCCGCGGTCGTTCGCCGGGGAGGACGAGGCGATCCACGACCTCCGGGTCTCGGGTCGGCGGCTGCGGGTCGTGATTCCCCTCGTCGCGAGGCCGGGCAAGCGCCGTCGGGTCCGGCGGCTCCTCCGCGGGCTCCGGCGGGTGATCCGGGCGGCTGCGACGAGCCGCGATCTCGACGTCGCTCTCGCCCTCTTCGGCGAGACTGTGGTGGCCCGCGACCCCGCGTCCGTCGAGGTCCACCGGCGGCTGCGGAACGCGCGGAGACGGGCGCACCGGCGCATGACGCAGGCGTTCCTCGCCGTCGACCTCTCCCGCGTCCGCGCGGGACTCGAGGAGGTCCTCGCCCGCGGCACGGAGGAGCCCTTCGCCGTCCTCCTGCGCCTGGGGCAGGCGAAGGAGCGCGAGGGGGAGACCCTCGTCTCGAACCTCCAGGCGCTCGGCGAGCGGTTCGACCCGCTCGCGCTCCACCGGCTCCGCCGCCGCGTGCGGCGACTGCGCTACATGGCGGAGCTGGGCGAGGCGCACCTGTCAGGGTCCGCCGGCGCGGCGAAGGAATTCAAGCGCGTCCAGGAGATCCTCGGCGAGATGCACGACGCATGGGTCCTCGCGGAGTGGCTGCGGGACCAGGGCCGCCGCTGGGAGCGACGGGGAGCGCCGCTCCTCGTGCGCGCGGCCGCCAGGTACGCGAGGGCATTCCGCCGCCGGGCCCGGGAGTCCCACGGCCGGTTCCTCGGCATGGGTCCGCAGGCGCTCCTCCGGTGGGCCCTCGATCGGGTGGGTCGGAACGTTTCGGCCGCCTGAGGCGAGCCCGATGAGGCTCCTCCTCGTCCGCCATGCCGAGGCCGTCCCGCGCGGAACGCCCGGGATCCCGGACGACGCGCGCCCCCTGACGCCGTCGGGGGAGCGTTCGTTCCGGGAGGCCGCCCGGGGCCTCGCGCGTCTCGTCGCCCGTCCCGACGCGCTCCTCACGAGTCCGCTCCCTCGCGCCCGCCGGACGGCGGAGATCTGCGGGGAGGTCTGGGGGAGGATCGAGCCCCGCGACGTCCGCGCCATTGCCGGAGGATCTGTCTCCGAAGTCCTCCCGGTGCTCCGGGGCTTCCCGGCCGAGGCGACCGTCGCGCTCGTCGGCCACGAGCCGCACCTCTCGCTCCTCCTCGGAGCCCTGATTCGGTCGCCCGACGCCGACCGCCTCACCTTCCGGAAGGGGGGTGCAGCGCTCCTCGACATCGCCGGTCCGGTCGGCGAGGGGGGGCGCCTCCTCTGGTTCCTCCCGCCGGAGATCCTGGGAAGACTCGCCGGGGAGGGTTCCGATCCGGGATTCCCTCCCGATCCATAGAATGCCCGCTCCTTCCGGGCCCCTGCGCGGCTCGACCACCCCGCGACCGAACCCCTCCATGGGGGAAGAGGCAAACTCTCCGTGAAGATGAAGCGTCTGCTCAAGCTGGCGCGCCAGCTGGCGAAGCGGTTCCGCGTCGAGTCGGGCAAGAAGTTCCGGCTCAAGCAGTTCGATCCCGGCGACACGCTCGACTTCACGGCGGAGGACAAGCCGCGCGCGCAGGAGGCGCTCAAGGACGGGGTCGCGGCTCTCGCGGAGCTGCAGGACATGCTCTACGCCCAGGACCGGTGGGCCGTGCTCCTGGTCTTCCAGGCGATGGACGCCGCGGGGAAGGACGGCGCCATCAAGCACGTCATGTCGGGCGTGAACCCGCAGGGGTGCGAGGTCTACTCGTTCAAGTCGCCCTCGAGCGAAGAGCTCGACCACGACTACCTCTGGCGCTGCATGAAGCGCATGCCCGAGCGCGGCCGCATCGGGATCTTCAACCGCAGCTACTACGAGGAGACGCTGGTCACCCGCGTCCATCCCGAGTTCCTGGCCCGCCAGAAGCTCCCGGTCGCGCCCGACCGGAAGCGCGTCTGGGGGGAGCGCTTCGAGGACATCTGCGCCTTCGAGCGCTACCTCGCGCGCAACGGCGTCGCCATCTGCAAGTTCTTCCTGAATGTCTCGAAGAAGGAGCAGAAGCGGCGCTTCCTCGAGCGCCTGGAGGATCCGGAGAAGAACTGGAAGTTCTCGGCGAACGACGCGAAGGAGCGCGAGTTCTGGGACGAGTACATGGAGGCCTACGAGGAGACGATCCGGAACACGGCAAGCAAGCACGCCCCGTGGTACGTCGTCCCGGCCGACAACAAGTGGTTCACGCGGGTGGTCGTCGCCGCCGCCGTCATCGACACGCTCGCCGGCCTCGACCTGCAGTACCCGAAGGTGGGCGAGGAGAAGCGCAAGGAGCTCGCCGCGGCGAAGCGCGCGCTCGAGAAGCGCTGATCGCGGCGCGAACCCAAGGATGTTCCCGCCCGCCACCTGGCTCCGCGCCTACCCGGCGAAGTGGCTCCCGAGGGACGTCGTCGCTGGCGTCACCCTCGCGGCCTACGCCGTCCCGGTCTCCCTCGCCTACGCCGGGCTCGCGGGGCTCCCGCCGCAGGTCGGGATCTACGGCTACCTCCTCGGCGGGATCGGCTACGCGCTCTTCGGCTCTTCGCGCCACCTCTCGGTCGGGCCGACCTCGGCGATCTCCCTCATGCTGGCGGGCACCGTCTCCCAGATGGCCGGCGGCGACGCCGTCCGGTACGGGCAGATCGCGACGCTCACCGCGCTCGTGGTGGGGGGGTTGTGCGTCGTCGCCTGGCTCCTGCGGCTGAGCTCCCTCACGAGCTTCGTGAGCG
>CBRGOK010000237.1:0-6189 GCA_967798035.1 uncultured bacterium | reverse complement strand
TCCACCTCTGCGATCCGACCGGGGACCTCGACCGGTTGCCGGGCCTCGCCCCGAACCCGACCGCGGGGGACTTGGCGGGGCTCGCCCTCCGGCGAGCGCGGGACGAGGCGCGCGCCGAGAGCGGCTGCTGCACGCGGAAGGAGGAACGGCGGCGGTGCGCGGCGGAGGTCGCCCGCCGGGCGGCGGAGCGGGCGCACCTCGTCGTGACGAACCACGCCTTCCTCCTCGCGGCGCCCGACTTCTTCCGCCACGCGGTCTTCGACGAGAGCGAGCACCTCCACGACCAGGCGCGGTCGGCCGACGAGGTCGAGGTGAGGGTCGGATCGCTCGAGCGGATCCTGCGCGAGGTCCATGCGCCCGGTTCGCCCCGGGCGCGCGCGATCCTCCGGGAGATCGAGCGGGGTTCCCGGCGCTTCGGGGGGCGGGGGCGGGGGCTGTCCGTGGAGGAGGGACGGGAGGAGAGGACGCTCGGCGCCCTCCTCGAGGAGGCGGAGCGGGGGTGGGAGGAGGCCCACGCCGCGCTCGAGGAGTTCGACCGGGAGGTCGAGCGGTTCGCCCGCTGGCGCGACCGGGAGGGAGCGCTCCGGGAGGAGAGCGAGACCCACGCGCTCCTGCGGGAGTTCGTCTCGCGCGAGGAAGGGCGCCCCTTCGTCGAGGGTCGGATCCGCCTCGCCCGGGCGCTCTCGGCGCTCGAGGCGGCGCTCGGCGGACTGTCGGAGGAGCTGGAGATCGCCCCCGTCCGCGGCGCGTCCCGCCTGCGGCTGCGGATCGGGCGGACCCGGGCGGGCCTCGCGGCGCTGGCGGCGGCGCTCGAGGCGTTCCTTCCCGTCGTCGAGGGGGAGCCGCGCTTCGACGCGGGCCGCTTCTACGACGTCGAGGAGGACCCCTTCCGGAAGGAGGGGTACCAGTGCGTCTCGCGCGTCCTCCTCCCGAACGAGTTCCTCGGGACGAAGTTCCTGCCGCCGTTCCGCTCGGCGGCCTTCGTCTCGGCGGCGAACCGGTTCGGGGACTCCTTCGAGGCGGCCGAGGGATACCTCGGCCTCGACCTGCTGCGGGGCGCCCCCCGTCCCGACACGGGGGAGCGGGGGCGGGCGGTCGAGTCCTTCGGTGCGCCCGGCACGTTCGACTACTCCCGGGTGGTCCTCGCCGTGCCGTCGGACGCTCCCCCCTTCCGGAACGAGGCGGGGGCGCGCGCCCGGTTCCTCTCCTTCGTCGCGGACTTCGTCCGCTACCTCGGCCTGCGCACGGGGGGGAGACTCCTCGTCCTCTTCACCGCGAACGACGACCTGCGGCGGATCGCCGCGGCCGCCGGCCCCGACTTCGCCGCGGCCGGGATCCCCTTCCTCTGGCAGGGGATGGAGGGGGAGGGGAAGGAGGGCCTCGCCGAGCGCTTCCGAGAGAGCGACGACGCCGTCCTCATGGGGCTCGACACCTTCTGGTTCGGGGTCGACTTCCCCGGGGCCGCCGTCGAGTACCTGGTGATCGTGAAGCTCCCCTACGGCCGGCTCGACCGCTACTTCTGGGCGCAGCAGGCCGCCCTCGGCGAGGCGGAGCACCGCCGCCGGATCTACCTGCCGCGCGCCCTCGGGATGTTCCGGCAGGGATTCGGCCGGCTGATGCGGAGGCGGGAGGACCGGGGCGCGGTCTTCGTCCTCGACCGGCGCCTCCTCGAGGGGAGGGGACGCGCCTTCCTCCGCGAGCTCCCCGGCCTCGGCCCCGACGCGATCGAGCCGGGGCCGCGGGTCGTGGCGAGCGGGGCGGAGGGCTGCGCCCGGGAGGCGTTCGCCCACATGGGCCTGCTCGCGGATCTCGAGAGGCGCGGTCTCCCCCTCCGATTCCCTCCCCGGGCGGACGAGGTCGGGCCGCCACCCCCTCGCGTATCCTCCCGGGACCCGTGACCGAGGAGCGCCACCCCTTCTTCACCGACTCCTTCCTCCTCGAGTCGGTGAAGCGCGAGGACTTCGCGTGGATCCTCCTCGAGGTCTTCCGCCGGGAGGAGCTCGAGGAGATCGCGAAGAAGACCGGGGTGCGCCCGTACGGGGGGATCCAGTTCCACAAGATGTCCGACTGGGAGCTGGCGGACTACGTGGCGGACCTCGCCTACGACGACGCGAAGCTCCTGAAGGGGCTCGCCCGGCGCGTCCGCGAGCGGCTCCCCGATCCCCTCCTCGGAGGGCGCCGGCTGTCGGGACCCCAGATCGACCTCCTGATCGAGCTCCTCCGGCACCTCCCCTACGAGACGACCCTTCCCCTCGTCGTGCGGCTCCTCGGGGACGAGGACCCGAAGGTGCGCGCCCGGACGGTGGACCTGATCCAGGGCTCCTGCGACCTCGAGGAGGAGGCGGCGAAGGCGCGCGCGACCAAGGAGAAGGCGGCGGCGCCCAAGCCCGCCGCGGCCCCCGACCCGGTCGCCGAGGCGAAGGCGCTCGCGCAGGCCGAGAGGGAGCGGGCGGAGGCGCTCGCGAAGGAGCGGGAGCTCCGGCTCGAGGAGGCGGAGCGCTCCCGCCGGGCGCTCGACGAGGCGCGGCGCAGGCTCGGCGAGGCGAACGAGCGGATCCGGGCCCTCGAGGAGGACGTGCGCCGCGAGGCGGACGCGCGGCGGGAGGCCGACCGGCGCGCGGCCGAGCACAAGCGGGTGAAGGAGGAGGCGCTCGCCCCCTCCGAGCGGGAGGCGGCGCTCCGGACGGACCTCGACGCGGCGCGGCGCCAGGGGGAGGTCCTCGGCGAGAAGCTCGAGTGGCTCGAGGAGCAGCTCGCCCTCGCCCAGCAGGAGGAGGAGGAGGCCCCGTCGAAGCCCGCCGAGACGGCGGAGGAGGAGGCCCTCGCGAGTCGGGTCGCCGCGTTCGCCGCGCGGCGGGGCCGGCGCCCCTCGGTCCTCGTCATCGGGGGGGCGCGCAAGCAGTACTCCCACAAGCCGAAGTTCGACGCCCTGAAGGCCCGCGTCGGGATCGAGGGGGAATGGGAATGGGCCGACTACGACGGCTGGCATCGCCGGATGCAGCGCCTTCGCCACGAGATGGACCGGCGCCACGACGGGCTCGTCATCCTCCATTGGAATCGCACGACCTTCACGGAGAAGGCGCGCGAGGCCGCCGAGCGAGCCGACCGGCTGCACCGCACGGTCCAGTACCGGGGCTTCCTCTCCCTCCGCAGGGGCCTCCTCGACCTCCTCAAGCAGATCCTCGACCGGGAGGAGGCGCGCGGCGGCTGAGGACCCCTTGATTGCGGGCCGGGAATCCGATACGACATCACGGGCCACGGGTCGCCGCTGCGCGGTGTAAAGGCCAAGTCCTCCTCCTCCCATCCCCTGCTTCGATTTGGCCTTCCCCTGGCTTTCTTGGATGCGCGCTCGCCTGTCCGTACCCCTATCAGGCCGGACGGAGCCGCGGTGCGACCGTCGAAGGAAACCGACATGAGCCAGACCACGAGCGGAGCGATGTCCTTCATCGTCGAGTACCTCCGCAAGGAGAGCGCCGCCCCATACAAGGCCGTCCAGGAGGCGGCCAAGGAGAACGGGCACACGATCTACCCGGTCATGTATGGGCGCGCGAAGGCGATCCTCGGCCTGATACCGGTGAAGAAGCGCGGCGTCGCCAGTCCCGAGGCGGCGCCTCGCGGCCGGAAGGGGGGTCGGACCGTCCTCAAGGTGGAGTCGCTCGACGAACTCAAGGGGTTCCTCGACAGCTACAAGAAGCTCCAGACCGAGCGGGACGGATACCGCGAAGCGCTCGAGTCGATCGCGACCGCGGCGCGGCGCGCGCTCGAGTAGGGCCGCCGGCGGGGCGCGGAGATGACCCGCCCGCCCGGGCCCCCCGCGGGCGGCGCAGGGACCTCGCGCGACGCCCGCCGGCCGCTCCGCCTCCTCCTTGTCGCGGGCGCCGCGCTCTTCCCCCTCCTCGCGGGGGAAGGGACCTGCCGGCTTCTCGGCCTCGGCGCGCCCGCGCCCCTGTACGGGCCCGCGAGGGGGGAGGACGGGTCGCGCGTGCGGCGGGTGGCGGTGATCGAGGGGGTCCCCCTCGCCGTCACGCCGGAGTTCCCCGAGGCGAAGCCCGCCGGGCACGCGCGGATCGTCTACGTCGGGGAGTCGACGGTCGCGGGGATCCCGTTCCCCCCCTCCGTCGCGTTCCCCGCCCGCATCGAGACGGCGCTGCGCCGTGCGGGCCTCGCGGCGGAGACCCTCAACGCGGCGGCCCCCGGGCTCGGCGTGGCGGGCTCCCGGAAGCGGACGGAGGAGATCCTCGGGTACGACGCCGACCTCCTCGTCCTCTACGCGGGGAGCAACGAGTTCCTCCCCTGGAACCTCTTCGCGGACCGCGAGCGGAGGAGCCATCCCGCCCGCACGCGCCTGCGGGACCTCCTGGGGCGCCTGCGCCTCTTCCAGCTCCTCGCGCCCGACAAGCCGATCCTCGGCGCCGAGCGGGGCTACCCGTACGAGGCCTCGGAGGAGGACCGGCGGGAGGCGCGCGCCCGCTGTCGCGAGGAGTTCCCCCGCCTCTTCGAGGCCTGCCGGCGGGCCGGCGTCCCGCTCCTCGTCGTCCTGCCGGGTGCGAACCTTCGCGACGCGGTGCCGAAGGCCCGGCGGGACTACCCCGATCCCGACGGCCGGATCGCGCGCGCGCAGGTCGAGGTCCTCGCCCGGGCGGGGGCGGGCGATGCCCGGGGGGCGCTCGCCCTCCTCGAGGCCTCGATCCGCGAGGCGCCCGACCATCCCGTGCTCCACTTCGGGCGCGGGAGGCTGCTCCTCGAGGGAGGGCGGGGAGAGGAGGCGCGGCTCTCCTTCGAGCGCGCGCGGGACCTCGACGCGCTGCCGGCGCGGATGACGGGGGACATCCGGGCGATCCTCGAGGAGGCCTGCGCCCGAGCCTCCGTCCCGTGGCTTGACGCGCAGTCCGTCCTGGAGGCGGCCGACCCGACCGGCATCGCCGGGGACGACGTCTTCGTCGACCACGTCCACCCGACCGCCGCGGGACACCTCCTCCTCGCCAGGGCGATCCTCCGGGCGATCGCCTCCCGGCCCGGGCTGGCCGATCGCCTCCCGAGTCGGGCGGTCCAGGAAGTGGCGGACCGGGTCGAGGGCGCGAGGCTCACCCCCGAGGAGGAAGCGAGCGCGCGCCGGACGGAGGCCCTCTACCTCTTTCCCAGAGCGTACGCCTCCGGCTCGGCCTCGGGGCTCGGCGCGCGGGTCCGCGGCCTGCTCGAGGAGGCCGCGGATCCGCGGGCCCGCTCCGACGGGGTCGCGGCCCTCCTCCTCGGCCTCCTCGAGATCCGGAGCGGGGATGCGGCCGGAGGCCGGCAGCGTCTGCGCGGAGCGCTCGATCGGGGGGCGCTCGCCGAGGTCGAGCCCGCGCTCCTGAACGCGATCGGGGAGACGCCCGATTCGATCCGGGCCCTCGCCCGGGGGTGAACGTCCGGCCGTGGGGGAGGGTCCCCGCTTCCTCGTCGACGAGAACCTCGGGCGGCTCGCCCGGTGGCTGCGGGTCGCCGGCTTCGACACGCTCCACCGCAACCCGGCCGACGACGCCTGGCTCCTCCGCACGGCGAGGACGGAGGGGCGGCTCCTCCTCACCCGGGACCGCAAGCTCCTCGATCCGCGTCGACTCGCCCCGCCCCTCCGCGCGGAGGCGGGCGCCGCCCGGATCCAGCTCGTCGAAGGGTTCGACACGCGCGAGCAGCTCCTCGAGGTCTGCCGCGCCCTCGGGCTCGATCCCCTCGAGCGGGCCTTCCGCCGCTGCCCCCTCTGCAACGATCCCCTCGAGGCGATCGATCGCAAGCGGGCCCGGGGGGCCGTTCCCGAGAGATCCCTGGCGCTGTACGCCGAGTTCTTCCGGTGCCCGGCCTGCCGGAAGGTGTACTGGGAGGGGGACCACGTGGCCCGGAGCCGGAGGCTCCTCGAGGGGGTCCGGCAGAGAGTCCGCGGCGGGGTCGCAGCCCGGACGGGGGGCCCGTCCGCCCCCCGCCGAAGTCAAGGCCTTCCCCCCGCCGGGGACGCGCTCCGGCCGCGCCGGGGAGGGGGTACGACCGGGACTCCGGACCCCGGATAATCCCCCTCGGCGGCCCGCGGGCGCGGGCGCACGAGCGCGCCTCTCGCCGCCGCCGATCCCCGATGGCTCACCCACCCCCCCCCCGAGTACCCACCCCCGAGATCCGCCCCCCCACCCACCTCCTCGAGAAGGAGCTGAATGAGGCGGA
>CBRGOK010000236.1:0-6212 GCA_967798035.1 uncultured bacterium | reverse complement strand
CCCGCGCCCGGCGCAGGAGCGGGGGAGGATGCCCGGCGTTCACGTAGCGTAGCTCCCCCTTCCCCGCGTCGACGACGCCGAGGAAGGCGGTGAAGAAGAGCCCCTCCTCGAGGTCGCGCCGCAGGTCGGCGTTGAGGCGCGTCACGATCTGCCCTAGATCGTCGAGGAGACCGAAGTAGCAGCGCAGCGTCGCGCGGACCGTCGCCATGACGAGCGTCGGCCCGATCCCGTGGCCCGTCGCGTCCCCGACGACGAGGGCGACGCGCCCCGCGGAGAGGGGGATGAAGTCGAAGGAGTCCCCCGTCGTCTCCTCCGCGGCCCGGAAGGCCCCCTGCAGCTCGAGCCCCGGGATCTGCGGCGGGACAGTCGGGAGGAGCCGGCGCTGGATGTCCGCGGCGACGCCGAGGGCCGCCTTCAGGCGCTCCTTCTCCAGGGAGTCGGCGTGGAGGCGCGCGTTCTCGAGGGCGACGGCGATCTGACCGGCGAGCGCGTCGAAGAAGGCGAGGTCGCTCTTCGAGAAATCGCGCTCGCTCGCGCGGCTGTCGACGTAGATCGCCCCGATCGTGCGCTCGCGGACGCGGAGCGGCACGCACATCACCGCCCGCAGGCGCAGGTCGATCACGGTCTGCCCGAGGTCGAGCTTCTCCCCGCGCCCGCCGACCATCGAGCGGATCGCCTCCCCGGTCTCGGCGACGCGGTTCGCGACCGTCGTCGAGTACTGGACCGGGGCGGGGAGGTCGCGGCGCAGCGCGTCCCGCGCGACGCGGATCTTGAGCCCCCCCTCCTCGCGCAGGAGGAGGAGGGCCCGCTCCGCGCGGGTGAGGGCGATCGACTTGTCGACGATCGAGTCGAGGACCCGCTCGAGGGCGAGGTTCCCCGTGACGTCGGCGATCGCCTGGAGGAGGAGGGTGAGGCGCTTGCCGTCCCGCGAGCCGTCCCCCGTGAGGAGGAGGCTCGTCTCCATCGGGTCGGGCACGCGGGGCTTCCCCCCGTCCGCCGGTCGCGGATCCATGAAGGGGCATTCTACGGCGCAGGGAGCCGCCCGCCGGCGCCTCCTCCCTTCCTTGACCCTCCCCTCGAGGCGGGCCTACACTCCGCCGCACGGCGGTCACGTAGCGGATGCGGATCGAGACGGTCGAGCGCGAGGGGTGCGCGATCCTGCGTCTCAAGGGGGAGTTCGACACCTTCCAGTGCCCCATCCTGGAGGACGCTCTGGGGCGACTGAGGTCGAGGGGGATCGTCCGCGTCGGGCTCGACGCCCGCCACCTCTCCTTCGTCAACTCCACCGCCCTCGGGACGATCCTCCGGGCGCGGAGGACCCTCGCCTCCGCCGGAGGGGAGCTCGTCCTCGTCCGCCCCTCCGCCTTCGTGCGCGCCCTCCTCGGGAAGGTGGGGCTCGAGCGGGTCCTGCGCGTCTTCGAGGAGGAGGACCTCGCGTTCGTCCATCTCGCGCGGGGGCCCCGGGACCCCCTCGAGGGGGAGGCCGTCGACGAGGAGGCGGCCGCGATCGCCGCCCTCGTCCGCGGCGCCTTTGACCGCCTCGATCCCGGATACGTCTTCTTCGCCCCGGGCGCGCCGGAGGCTCGTCGCGCCCTCGGCCGCCCGATCGGGGTCGCGCGGCTCCTCGAAGTCCGCGAGGGGGAGATCGAGTTCGCCTTCCGGGACCGGGCGGGGAAGGTCGGGGCGGAGCGGGCCCGGGCGCTCTTCCCGCCCGGGGCGCCCGCGACGGTCAAGTTCCGGCTCCCCCTCTACCGCCCGGAGGGGTTCTTCGAGATCCCCGTGAAGGTGGAGAAAAGCGAGCGGGCGCGGGACGGCTCCGTGCGCGTCCGCGCCCGCTTCGATTCGATCGCGACGTCCGACCGGGAGGCGATCCGTCAGTTCGTCGCGGACATCCGCTACCTCAAGGGGGAGGTGAGCGACGCGAGGAGCCCCGCGCCCGCCCTCACTCCTTCGACGCCCGCTTGAGCCCCCGCGGAGGGACGGGGGGCGGGACCGGCTTGCCCGCCGCGGTGGCGCGGGCCTTCTCGAGGAACTTCTCCCCGTATTTCGTCCACCACTCCCTCCAGGCGGCGAAGTCGGTCCGGAACATCTGCCCGGTCAGTTCCTGGAGGGTGCGCGCCGCGATCTTGCGCAGGTAGTCGCTCTCCTTCTCCTCCGCGAAGGCGAGGACCGGCTCGACGGTCTCCGGGTCGCGGAAGTTCGGGAGGTTGACGAGGAGGGCCCGCAGGACCTTGACGGAGGACTCGTAGTGCAGCTGCTCCGCGAAGGAGGTGGCGATCCCCTTGGGCTTCATCTTCCCGAGGGCGTAGGCGACCTCGACGCGGACGCGCTCGGCGGAGTCCCCCGCGAGCATGCGCTTCAGGTCCGCGGAGCCCTCCTGCGTCCCGATCTCCCCGAGGACGAAGACCGCGAGGCGCCGCCCCTCGTCGTCCTTCGACGCGAGCCCCGCGCGGAGGGCGGGAGCGGCGCCCTTGCCGATCTCGATCAGGCGGTCGACCGCCTTCCCCCGCGCGTCGGCGTCGGGGGAGGAGAGCGTCTCGACCTGCTTCTGGGCCTCCGCGAGGAGGTCGTCCGCCGGCCGGGACTCCTGGAGGAGGATCAGCGAAAGGGTGAGCGCGAGCATGGTGGCGAGCCTCCTACGGCTCGGTCAGGGCCTCGACGCGGTAGTTCCCCAGCGCCTCGTTGACGAAGGAGAGCGCCTGCGAGGAGTAGAGGAGGTCGATCGTCCCGTTGATGGTGAGGTCCGTGCCCGAGGAGCCCCCCTGGAGCACGTCCCCGCCGACGAACAGGGCGCCGCGGAGTCGATTGGTTCCCCCGCCGCCCGAGACGATGACCTGGCCCGTCACGAAGACGTAGCCGACGTACTCCCAGCCTCCCGAGATCGTGAGGTTCCCGTCGACGAGGAGGACCCCGGCGCCCTGGGAGCCGCCGCCGATCGAGAGGTTGCCGTTCGACTTCGTGATCAGGTAGTTGCCCGTCTGCCAGTTCCCGAGGTTCCCCGTGTAGGTCCCCCCGTAGTTGTTGAGCGTGACCCCCGCCTGGGGGGAGAGGGTGTCGATGATCCCCTGGATGAAGTCGGGGTCCGAGGGGTTGAAGGTCCCGACGCTCGGGAAGCCCCCCACCCCCAGCACGTTGTCGAGCTGCTGGTTGCCGAGCTGGCTGATCACCTGGCTCGGGTCCCCGTTGATCGCGATCCCCCAGAGAGGGGCGTGCGATCCCGGGGTCCCGTCGAGGTTCGTGTCGTTCCCGTTGACCCGGAACGCGTTCCCGTTGAAGGTCGTGTTCGCGAGCGGGTCGTGGAGGTAGACGGCCGCCGCCGGGTTGGGAAGGTTCGCGGAGGCCTTCTTCAGCCATCCCGTCAGGCCCCGGGTGCTCGTCCCGATCTTCGCGACGCAGGCGACCCGGACGACCTTCTCGTCCGTCTCGTCGGTCTGGCCGTCCACGTCGTTGTCGAGGCCGTCGCTCCCCCACGGGCACGACAGGCTCGCGGAGACCTCCTCGTCCCCCTCGTCGTCGAGCCCGTCCCCGTCGTTGTCGACCCCGTCGTTGCTCCAGTCGATGTCCCCGTTGACGGAGAGCGCGTTGGCGTTCAGGAGGACGGCCGCCTCGTCGACGGTCGCCTCCGCCAGGCTGAAGGCGCGGTCCTGGTACCCGTCCGCGACCGTCCGGAGCTCCCGCCCGCGCTCGACCGTGAGGAGGGCGGCGAGCGCCCCCGCGACGGTGACGACCACGAGGAGGAGGATGAGGAGTGCGCTCCCCCGTCCGCTCCTATGGCGCGTGTCCATGGTCCCCTTTTCTCCCGTCTCTCCCTCAGGGCTCGGTCACCGCCGAGACCGCGTAGGTCCCGAAGGTCTCTCGCACCAGATTCAAGGCTTCCGAGGAATAGAGGAGGTCGACGGTCCCGTTCACCCAGAGGAGCACAGTGCTCCCCTGCACCACGTCCCCGCCGATGAACATCGTCCCCTGCAGCCGCCGGGTCCCGGCCCCTCCGTTCATCACGACCCGGCCCGTCACGAAGATGTAGCCGACGTAGTCCCACCCTCCGGTGATCGTCAGGTTCCCGTCCACCATGAGGATCCCGGCCCCCCCGGAGCCCCCTCCCCTCGTGAGGTTGCCGTTCGACTTCGTGATGACGAAGTTCCCCGTCGCCGGGTTCCCGAGCATGCCCGTGTACACCCCGCCGTAGTTGTTGAAGACGACCGAGGCGCGCGGGCTCAGGGCCGAGATGACGTTCTCGATCATCTGCGGGTCGGGGGGGCTGAAGGAGGTGACGCTCGGCCATCCCCCCTGTCCCGTCACGTTGTCCTGCTGCGTGGCCGAGAGCTGGGTGATCACCGTCTGCGGGTCCCCGTTGATCGAGATCCCGTAGAGGGGGCTGTCGGGCCCGGGGGTCCCGTTGAGGTTCCTGTCGTTCCCGTCGACGCGGAAGGCGTTCCCCTGGAAGGTCACGTCCGCGTTGGGATCGTCGAGGTAGACCGTCGCGCCCGGATCGGGGAGCGAGAGCGCGCCCCTCTGGAGCCAGCCCGTGAGCGCGCGGGTGACCCCGCCGATCGCGGCGCTCGTGCGGACGCGGATGATCTCCTCGCTTCCGGGGCCCGTGCTGTCCGCCCCGTCGACCTTCCCGTCCCCGTCGTTGTCGACCCCGTCGCTCGCCCAGGAGAGGAGGGTCGCGGTCACCTGCTCGTCCGCCTCGTCGACCGTCCCGTCCCCGTCGTTGTCGGCCCCGTCCGCGCTCCAGTCGATCGACCCGTTCGCCGCGAGCGTGCCGGCGTTGACGAGGACGGCGGCCTCGTCGAGGGTCGACTCGGCGAGCTGGAGAGAGCGCTTCGCGCGCGCCTGCTCGAGGACGCGCCCCTGGCGGACGCGCTCGACGGTGAGGAGCCCCGCGACCCCTCCCGCGATGACGACGATCGTCAGGAGCAGGAATGCCATGATGCTCCCGCGCTCGCCCCCCGCTCTTCCCCGTTCCATCCCACCCATAGCCACCCTCCCGCGCCCCGCCCGGGCGCCCTCTTCCCCTAGTTGTTCCGCAGGCGGATCGTCCGGACGACCCGGTGGGCCCTCGAGGCCCCGCCGAGCTCCGGGATCCTCGACTCGAGGGTGACGACGAGCGCCCTCCCCTCGAGCCGCATCGTGAACTCCGTCACCCCCCGTGAGATCTCCGCGGCGAGGCCCGCGTTGTCCACGAGGAAGACCGAGCCCTCGTCGACCATGCCGTCCGCGTCGTCGTCCGTCCCGTTCGCGGCCTCGGCGGCCTCCATCGTGAAGCGGAGCGTGAAGGGGTTCCCGTAGAGCACGTTCGTCGTCGTGAACCCCGTGGCCCGCTGGAACTGCATCTCCGAGTAGTCGGTCCCCTCCACGGGAGGCTCGAGGCCGAGCCCCCCCTGGACCTGGAGGCGGGAGATCGCCGCCGTCCGGACCTCGCGGTCGATCCGGTCCGCGACCCGGTTCGTCCGCTCGACCACCTCGCCGGCCCGGTCGCTCTCGCGGATCCCGCGGAGCGCCGAGCGCTCGACGCCGAGGATCACGAGGGCGAGGGACACGAAGGTCGTCAGCGCCGCGAGGACCTCGACGAACGTGGTCCCGCGGCAGCCCTTCCCGCTCGAACGTCCATCCTTCGCCATGGCTAGTCCCGATCCGAAAGGAGCGTCACGAGCCGCGCCGTGCGGTTTCCCGAGACGCCTCGCCACTGGACGGTCGCGATCGCGCGCACGAGCCTGCCGGCGGCCGCCGCGGGGAGGCCGCCGACGTTCTCGACGACGACGGTCCCCGCGTTGACGGCGGGCGCGACGGGCGTGAGGTCGTTCGCCCCGTCGCCGTTCATGTCGACGCCGAAGGCGACCCCCGCGCCGTAGGTCGCCAGGAGGTCGTCGAAGTCGGCCGCGCGCACGATCTCGAGCTGCGCGCGGGCGGCGGCCGTCGCCGCCTGGACCTCCGTGTAGGAGCGACGCAGGTTCGTCAGGGCGTTCAACCCCGCGGCCACGCCGACGAGCCCCACGAGGAGGATCCCGTTCCCGATCAGGACCTCGATGAGCGTGAATCCCCTCGGGCCGCACCCTCTGCGTCGCTTCATGCTCTCTTCCCCCGGTCCCCGCGCGGCGGGCCCCCTACCCGCGGCGCGCGGGCTCCGAGCCAAAGTATACGGAGATCGGCAAATAGGACTTCCTAGGGGGTCCCCGCCCGCCCCCACCCCCCCCACGGGCGGAAAGCCC
>CBRGOK010000235.1:0-6214 GCA_967798035.1 uncultured bacterium | reverse complement strand
TCGCCGGGGAGGGCTCCGCGAGGGCGACGAGCCCGACGACGAGGATGTAGACGACGAGACGGCGGGGCGTCGGCTTCTTCGAGGCGGACACCGTGGAGGAGGCGAGGCGGCGGGGGAGGCTAGGGGCCCTATACACCGCGCGCAACGGCCGGCCTTCAGGCCCTATGGGAGCGCGGCTATACTCTCCCTCGTTCCCCGTCCCCGTGATCCCGCTCAGTCCTTGGATCCGCTCCGCGTGCGCGCTCGCCGCCGGGAGCCTGCTCGCCGCCTGCACGTCGGGCGCGCCCCGGCTGCGCGAGGGGGAACGCTGCCGGGTCACCCTGCGCGACCAGCGCACGCAGAGCGCCTTCCATCTCGTCAACGAGGAGTTCGGTCCGCGGGAGGCCTACTACAGCCGCCAGCGGGACGAGGCGGCGACGAAGGTGCTCGTCGACGACGTGATGCAGGTCCTCCTCGACCGGCTCGAGGAGCAGGGCTTCGGCGGGATCGCCACGGCCGGCGAGCCGGCCGCGAGCCCGAGCGGGGGATCCTACGTCCTCACCGTCGAGCGGGGCGGGATCACCCGCTCGGTCCGCCGCCAGGCGAGCGACCCGCAGGAGCGGGCGGCCGCGATCGTGAAGATGGTCGCGGACTTCCGCGAGTTCTACGACGGGACGCACGCCCTCCAGACGGTCGTCAACCCGGAGGGCCGCGAGTATTTCGAGCGGGTGAAGCAGAACCTCGACGCGACGAACCGGCGGAGTGACCGACCCCAGGGCTCGTGAGGCCGGAGCCGCCCCGGGTCCCCCCACCCGGGAGGTCGGGGTGTCGGCCCCTCCCGCCCGCCTCGCCGTCATCCCCGCGCGCCTCGGCTCGACCCGCCTCCCGCGCAAGGCGCTGCTGCGCGAGTCGGGGAAGTACCTCTTCCAGCATGTCGCGGAGCGGGCCCTCGCGGCCGGGTGCTTCGACGCCGTGATCCTCGCGACGGACGCGGAGGAGATCGCGGCGGCCGCCCGGGCGGTCGGCGTCGAGGCGCGCCTCACCTCCCCGGACCTCGCGAGCGGGACCGACCGCGTGCTCGCGGTCGCCGCGTCGATCCCCGCCGCGCGGATCGTCGTGAACATCCAGGGAGACGAGCCGGAGATGGAGCCGCGCGACCTCGCGCGCCTCGTCGAGGCCCTCGAGACGGGGGAGGGACCGGTCGTGACGCTCGCGACGCCGTTCCGCGACGGGGAGGACCCCTCCGACCCGAACGCGGTCAAGGTCGTCGTCTCGCTCGAGGGGGAGGCGCTCTACTTCTCGCGGGCGCCGGTCCCCTTCCTGCGGGGGCCGGGCCGGCGGCTCCGCCACCTCGGGGTCTACGGATTCCTCCGGGAGGCCCTCGAGGCCTTCGCGGGATGGCCCCGCTCCCCCCTCGAGGAGGCGGAGGGGCTCGAGCAGCTGCGGCTCCTCGAGCACGGGATCCCCCTGCGGGTCCTCACCACGGATTCTTCCCCGCGGGGGATCGACACCCGCGCGGACTACGACGGCTTCCTCGGAAGGCTCCGGGCGAAGGGAGGATCGGGATGGCGAAGCACCTCTTCGTGACGGGCGGGGTGGTCTCTTCCCTCGGGAAGGGGCTCACCAGCGCCTCGATCGGGCTGCTCCTCGAGCGCCGGGGCCTCAAGGTCTCGATGCAGAAGCTCGACCCCTATCTCAACGTCGACCCCGGGACGATGAGCCCCTTCCAGCACGGGGAGGTCTACGTCACGGACGACGGGGCGGAGACCGACCTCGACCTCGGCCACTACGAGCGCTTCACGAACGCGGCCGTCGCCCGGACGAGCAACTACACGACGGGGGCGATCTACGGGGCGGTGATCCGAAAGGAGCGCCGCGGGGACTACCTCGGCCAGACCGTCCAGGTGATCCCCCACGTCACCGACGAGATCAAGGCGGCGATCCTCTCCGCCGTCCGCCCGGAGACGGACGTCGCGATCACGGAGATCGGGGGGACGGTCGGGGACATCGAGAGCCTCCCCTTCCTCGAGGCGATCCGGCAGTTCGCCCTCGAGCGACCCGCGGGGGAGGTCGCCTTCATCCACCTGACGCTCCTCCCCTACCTGCGGGCGAGCCACGAGGTGAAGACGAAGCCGACCCAGCACTCCGTCGGGAAGCTGCGGGAGATCGGGGTCATCCCCCACGTCCTGATCTGCCGCACCGAGAAGCCGATGACGGAGGAGCTGCGCGCGAAGATCTCCCTCTTCTGCAACGTCCCGAAGCGCGCCGTCGTCGAGGAACGGGACGTCGAGTTCTCGATCTACGAGGTCCCGCTCAACCTCCACGCGCAGGGGCTCGAGGGGCTCCTCGCCGAGTTCCTCCGCCTCCCCGACGCCCCCGCGCTCGACTTCGCCGACTGGAGGGGGATGCTCGAGCGGATCGCCCGCCCCTCCCGCGAGACGGAGGTCGCGATCGTCGGGAAGTACATCGAGCTCAACGACGCCTACAAGTCGATCTACGAGGCCCTCACCCACGCGGGGGTCGCCAACGACGCGCGCGTGCGGATCCGGAAGATCCGGCCCGAGGACATCGAGGCGCGCGGGGCGGCCGAGCTCCTCGCGGGGGCCGCGGGGATCCTCGTCCCGGGGGGGTTCGGCAACCGCGGGATCGAGGGGAAGGTCGCCGCCATCCGCTTCGCCCGCGAGAAGGGGATCCCGTTCCTGGGTCTGTGCCTCGGGATGCAGTGCGCCGTGATCGAGTTCGCGCGCAACGTCGCCGGGCTCGCCGGGGCCCACTCGACCGAGTTCGAGCCGCGGACGCCCCATCCCGTGATCGACTACCTCCCCGGCCAGGAGAAGGTCCTCGACCGGGGGGCGACGATGCGCCTCGGGGCCTACGCCTGCCGGCTCCGCGAGGGATCGACCGCGCGTCGCGCCTACGGCTCCGAGACCGTGAGCGAGCGCCACCGCCACCGCTTCGAGTTCAACAACGCCTACCGCGCCGCCCTCGAGGCGCGCGGCCTCCTCCCCTCCGGCGTGTACGAGGGGCAGGACCTCGTCGAGATCGTCGAGATCCCCGACCACCCCTTCTTCGTCGGGGTCCAGTTCCACCCCGAGTTCAAGAGCAAGCCGATGGCGCCCCACCCCCTCTTCCGGGAGTTCGTGCGCGCGGCCTGCGAGGGAGGGGCCGCGACCGCGGCGCGAGCGAGGGAGGCGGTCTCCACGAGATGACCTCGCCCGAAGCCGACGCGCCCCGGACCCCCCCGGAGAGCGACCGCGCGCTCCCCGGGGGGGACTTCCGCCTCCTCGTGACGAAGTTCAACGTGCAGGGTCTCCTCGCCCTCGGCCTCCTCGAGAACCCGATCACGGGGAAGGCGGAGGTCCGGCTCGACCACGCGCGCGCCCTGATCGACGACCTCCGGATGCTCCGGGAGAAGACGAAGGGGAATCTCACTCCGGAGGAGGAGCGCGCCCTCGAGAAGTCGATCTCCGACCTCCAGTGGCAGTTCGTCGAGCGGTCCAAGGGGGAAGAGCCCGAGTAGCCCCGCGCCGCGCGGGAGGGGCCGGGGACCCCTTGCATCCCCAAGCGGGCCGTCGCGAGAATCCCCCAGGACGCTCGTTCCGGGCTGCGGTAGGGCACGGCAGCCCGGAAGCCCCGGAAAAGGGCCGAACCGTTGTTACAAGTCCTCCCCGCATCCCCGCGGGCGCTTTTGGTGCTCCTCGCGGGGGCGCTCGGTTCGTGCAGCCGCCGGGAGCCGCCGGTCCAGGCCGGCACGACCTTCTTCGACCTCCTCGCCCAGGCCAGGCTCGAGGCGTACCCGGAGACGAACCTCCCGCCGGAGATCGCGACCGCCGCCGCCGGCCCGTTCCGGATGCGAGGGAAGGAGATCCCCCCCGGCGAGTGGACGTACGGCGGGGACCCTCCACCGCCGTACGCCGCGAGCCTCCCCGCGCCGAGGAGCGTCCGGTACTGGCTCTCGCGGCCCGACCTCCCCCTCGCGAATGCGGCCGATCCCCCCGTCGTCCTTCAGGCAGGGGCTGTCGTGCGGGCGTGGGACCCGGGAAACGAGGTCTTCCCCGGCCAGGCCGTCTGGTGGGACCGGGAGATGGAGAATCTCTGCGCGCTCTCGCCGCACGCCCCGGAGGGGGTGGCGCTCGAGTTCCTCGCCGATCCCCGACTCGCCTTCGGCCTCCTCGAGGAGTCCCACGCGCGCCCCCCCGACGCCCCGGCCCCTAGTCAGCCCCAGTGCCTCGTGCGGCAGATCCGCATCGGAGCCATGAGTCGCCGGTGCCTCCTCCTCCCCGCCCCCGCAGCCCTCTCCTCCCCGATCGTCGACCTCCGCGCGGAATCCCTCCACCTCGAGGTCGCGGTCGTCGCCAGCTCCTGGCGTCGCGAGGGAGACCGGATCGAGGCCTCGCGCGAGGGGAGCGACGGCGTCGAGTTCCGCGTCGAGATCCTGGAGGGCGGGCGCGTCGAGCGGGTCCTCGCCCACTCCGTTCCCGCGGAGCGCGTCGGCGCCGGATTCGAGAACGTCGTCGTCGACCTGCGCCGGTTCCGCGGCCGCCGGATCGCCCTGCGGCTGGCGACGGATCCCGGTCCGGGAGGGGATCGGCGCTTCGACTACGCGGTCATCGGGGGGCTGCGCTTCGTCGGAGGCGAGAGCCGAGAGTTCGATCGCCCGCACGTGATCCTCGTCGACGTCGACACGCTCCGCCCCGACCGCCTCGGAAGCCACGGGTACGCGCGAGCCACCTCCCCGAGGATCGACGCCTGGGCGGGGGCGAACGCCGTGGTCCACACGGACGCCCTCTCGACCTCCACCTGGACCCTCCCCGCGACCGCCTCGATGGGGACCGGACTCGCCGTCCACCAGCACGGCCTCGTGCGCTTCCCCGGGGCGATCCCCTCCGGGGCGGCTCCCCTCGCGGCGCGCCTCCGGGACGCCGGCTACGCGACCTACGGCGTCGCGGAGGGAGGCTTCCTCGGCGGTGCGTTCGGGTTCGACCGCGGCTTCGACCTGTACCACTGGGGCTCCACGGGCGCGGAGACGGACTGGCGAGGGTTCCTGCCGGAGATCCGCCGGCGCGGGAGCGATCGTCCCCTCTTCCTCTTCTTCCACACCTACTTCGTCCACTCCCCCTACCTCCCCGACTCCAGGTTCGAGGACGCGGCCCATCCGTACTCGGGCTGGCTCGCCGACCGGCCCATCGACTTCGCCGGCGTCATCGAGCCCTTCCTCCAAGGGGATCTCGATCTCGGGCCCAAGGATCGGGACCACATCTCCCGGTGCTACGACGCGGGGATCGCCCGGATGGACTCCATGCTCGGGGAGTTCCTCGAGGAGATGGAAGGGGCCTTCCGGGACCGGGACTTCCTCCTGATCGTCACGGCGGACCACGGCGAGGAACTCTTCGAGCACGGAGGGATGGGGCACGGGCGGACGCTCTACGGCGAAGGGCTCCGCATCCCGCTGATCGTCCGCTTCCCCGGGGACCAGGGGAGAGCGCGGGCCGGAGTCGAGGAGGCCCCCGTCTCGATCCTCGACATCGTGCCGACGATCCTCGACTACGCCGGGCTCCCGGTGCCGGACGACCTGCCCGGGACCTCCCTCCGGACTCCGCCGCCGGCGGGCCGCGTTCGGGTCGCCGAGCTCGCGGGCGCGGCGGCCCTCCAGCGGGGCCGATGGAAGCTGATCCTCGGGCACGCGCCGGGGCCGCGGCGGACCGGCGAACCCGAGGAGCTGTACGACCTCGACACCGACTCGGGGGAGACGAGGAATCTCGCGCGGCAGCTTCCCGACGTCGTCCGGGACCTCGAGGCGGAGCTCGACAGGTTCCGGACGAAACACCCGCCCGTCGAGGGAGCCGCGTCCCGGGGAGGCCGCCTCGGGGTCGAGGAGCTCGACCGCCTGAGGGCGCTCGGCTACCTCGGGGAGGGGCGGTAGCGGCGGCGACCGGCCGGCTCTACTCCCCCATCGCCTGGAGGAGGACGCGCCGCTTCCGCGGCCGGGTGTCGAAGTCGACGAGCACGACCTGCTGCCACTCCCCGAGCAGCGGCGCGCCCTCCGCGATCGGCACGACGACGGAGGGGCCGAGGAGCGCGGCCCGCAGATGGGCGGCCCCGTTGTCGTCCCCCCAGGTCGCGTGGTGGTGGTAGTCGGCCTTCTCGGGCGCGAGCCGCTCGAAGAGCTCGGGGAGGTCCTTCCGGAGCCCCGGCTCGAACTCGATCGTCGTCACGCCGGCGGTCGAGCCGGGCA
>CBRGOK010000234.1:0-6241 GCA_967798035.1 uncultured bacterium | reverse complement strand
GCGCGGACATTCACGGGAGTGCCCCCGGATCGAGCTGTTCGCAGCTCCGCTTGATGAACGACCGTGGCCGGGGAGTTTGCCAGATATAAGCCACGCAACCGCAGGATCTTGCATCGGTACAGAATCGACCCAGCTAGAGTGCCCCGGGGGATTCCTTGCTCGAGGTGGAGTGCCGCGGGGCGGCCTGGATCGAGCGAGAGCGTCCCGGGGACGAAGTCGATCGAGCGAAATCGCCATCTCGCACGATCAATTCGGTCCCGGGGACCGTCTCGATCGACCGATAGGGGTCTATTGAGGCCCTCGGACGAGGCTCCCGGAGCAGTCGGTGCCGTAGCGAGCGCTGCAGGGCCGGGAGCGGCGCTGGGCCGTCCCTACCTGCGCGGGTACGGTCGAGCGCTCGCACTTCTCGACTCCGGACCCGTCGGGGCGCCCCAGGCCTCCGCCGAAGTCCACGGCCCGAAGCCCGGGTGCGCCAACCGGCGTCCCCGGAGCAGGCAGAGGGCGCCGATGCTCTTCATGGTCATCGAACGGTTTCGGCCCGGCCGAGCGCCCGAGGTCTACCGACGATTTCGGGATCGGGGGCGGATGGCTCCCGAAGGGGTGCGGTACGTCTCGAGCTGGGTCGACCTCGGGTTCCAGCGCTGCTTCCAGGTGATGGAGGCGAAGGAGGAGGCGCTCCTCAGGGAGTGGACCCGCCACTGGGAGGACCTGGTCGAGTTCGACATCGTCCCCGTCCGGACCTCGGAGGAGGCGGCCGCGGCGATGGCGCCGAACCTGTGAGGCGACCCACGTGGGTCGCGCGAGGATCCCGCTCCCCGGGAGCGAGCCCTCGCGCCGCCGCGCGACTTCAGTCGAGGTCTTCGAAGCCGCCGAGCCGGGGGGCGGACATGGCGGGGCTCCCTCGGCGGGAGTCCGAGACGAAGAGGTAGCGGTCCGCCACCTTCCGGAAGAGGAGGGCGAGCCGCTCCCCGCCGTCCTCCACGACGGAGCCGACGAGCCCGCGCGCGGCGCAGGCCTTCGCGCAGGGGCACTCCTGGTACCACTCGTTTCGCATCGGGAGGAACGCCTCGACGCGCGCGCCCGGGTCCCAGCTCGGCCGCTCCCCGAGCCGCGCCGGGCGCCGGGCGGGGTCGAGGACGAACGGCCGGGCGCGCTGGGCGTCGGAGGCGAGTCCTCGAAGCTCCTCCGCGACCGCCGTCGCGTGATCCCGGATCGTCTCCGGCGTGAACCGGAAGCCGGGCCGCCCGTCGGAGCGGGGGCCCGCCCAGTCGTCCGCGGGCAGCCGGACGATCCTTCCCCTCTCGCCGATGGAGGAGCCGCTCGGGTAGCCGGTGCAGGCCATCTCGTCGGTGCCGCAGGCCGTCTCGCAGGAGCAGGAGAGGTAGGCGCCCGTCTCGTCGACCGCGACGTGGCCGAGGGAGCCGACGAGGGGGGCCCTGTGGAGGGCCGCCGCCGCGTGCTCGCGGAGTCGCTCCGCCACCTTCCTGAGGTGCCGCGCCATCTCCGCGGGCTGGACGAGGAACGTCCGATCCATGTCGACCGCCCCGCCGCACGGAGGGCTACGCCGCCCGGCCGGCCCGACGGAGTTCGGGCGGCGGGGCGGGAGCAGGGAACGCCCGGAGACTCTCCCCCTCTCCCCGGATGGGTTCGAAGGCTCGAGCGTCCCTCATGGCCCCCCCTCTTCGACCGGCCGGTCCGCGGACTTTCGGAGGCGCCCGGCCCCCGGGGCTTCCGGTAGAAAGTTGCTTTCGAGGACCGCGCTCCTATCTCCTCCCGGGCAAGCGGTTAGGCCCGCGAGTGATCGTGCACTCGAGCCCCCCCTCCCCCGGTGGCCGGAAGGCCCCGCTTGCGGAGGAGCGCGCAGGGGCGAAGAATGCGCCCATGCGCATGTCCGCAAGGGAGGCGCTCGCGATCCGCGGCCTCGAGCCGTCCCGGGTCCTCGGGGCGCTCGCCGAGCCGACCCGATTGCGGATCGTCGCGATCCTCCTGCACGTCGAGGAAATCTGCGGCTGCGACGTCGAGGCGGTCCTCGGGACCACGCAGTCTCGCGCCTCCCGGCACCTCGCGACGCTCCACGCGGCGGGGATCGTCGAGGACGAGAGGCGCGGCGCCTGGGTCTACCACAGGCTCGCCGCGCGCGCGCCTCGATGGCTGCGGGCGATCCTCGAGGCGGTCCACGACGCCGTTCGGGCCGATCCGGAGGTCCGGCGGGCGCTCGATCGGCTCGAGCGACGGGGCCTTTCGCGGGACTGCGACGGGCTCCCTCCGAGGGGGAGGGGCCGCGTCCGGTCCGCGCGCCTCACCTGCTGCGGATGAGAGAGAACCGGCTCTGGCAGCGGTGCCTCGCGGAGGGGATCGGCGCGGGGTTCCTGGTCTTCGCGGGATGCGGGGCCATCGTCGTCGACGCCGTCTCGGGCGGAGGGGTCACGCCCGTCGGGATCGGCGCGACGTTCGGGCTCGTCGTCCTCGCCCTCGTCTACGCGCTCGGACATGTCTCCGGCGCCCACCTCAATCCGGCCGTCACGATCGCGTTCGCGGCGTGCCGGAGGTTCCCCCGGGGAGAAGTGCTCCCGTACGTGGCCGCCCAGGCCGTGGGCGCGATCGCCGGGGCCTCGCTCCTCCGCGTGCTGTTCGGAGCCGTCGGAGGGCTCGGGGCGACCCGGCCGGTGGCGAGCGCGTGGCAGGCCCTCGGCCTCGAGGCCGCCATGACGGCCGCCCTCATGTTCGTCGTCGCGGCCGTCGCGACGGACGGACGCGCGGTGGGCTCGATGGCCGGAGTCGCGATCGGCGCCGTCGTCGGGCTCGAGGCGATCTTCGGCGGCCCGATCTCGGGCGCGTCGATGAACCCGGCACGATCGCTCGGCCCCGCCGTCGCGGCCCTCGACGGCCGGTTCCTCTGGATCTACATCCTCGCGCCCCTCGTCGGCGCGCTCGCCGGGGCCTTCGCCTACGAGGCGGTGCGGGTCGAGGAGCCGCGCCGGTGAAGTCCGTCCTCTTCCTCTGCACCGGGAACTCCTGCCGCAGCCAGATGGCGGAGGGGTGGCTCCGGCACCTCGGGGGGAACCGCTTCGAAGGAGCGAGCGCGGGCACGGAGCCGTCGGTCGTGAACCCGACGGCGATCGAGGTGATGAAGGAGGCGGGCGTCGACCTCTCGGGCCACAGATCGAAGCACCCCCGGGAGTTCTCCGGGAAGCGCTTCGACTACGTGGTCACGGTCTGCGACCGTGCGAAGGAGTCCTGTCCGATCTTCCCGGGCGCTCCGAGCCTGCTCCATTGGTCCATCCCCGACCCGGCGGCGTTCCGGGGGACAGCGGCGCAGCGTCTCCAGGTTTTTCGGAACGCCCGAGACGAGATCGGCGGGCGGATCCGGCGCTTTCTGGATGGGGCGTCGGTCAACGAGGCGCCTGACTCATGATCCGGCCGCTTCGTCGCCGACCGGCAGACGCGATTGGTCGGGGCTCCGGCGAGCGACTACCTCCACTCGCGCAGGCGGTTAGGTTGGTGGGCGATACAGGATTTGAACCTGTGACCCCCAGCTTGTCGAGCTGGTGCTCTAGCCAGCTGAGCTAATCGCCCGGCGCCGCGAAGTGAGGGAGGATAGCGGCGCTCACCAGCGGGAGCCAGAGGGCCGATAGCCTTTCCGCCGCCGCTCGCGCGCTCCTAGAATCCGCCCCCTTCGCGCCCGTCGGTGAACCTTGATCCTCGGCGTCCCCAAGGAGATCAAAGAGTCCGAAGACCGGGTGGCCCTCGTCCCGGCCGGGGTCCACGACCTCGCCCAGGAAGGGCACCGGATCCTCGTCGAGAAGGGGGCGGGGGTCGGGAGCGGCATCCCCGACGAGGAATACAAGGGAGCGGGGGCGACGCTCGTCGCGGGGCCGGCCGACGTCTACGCCGGCGCCGAGCTGGTCGTGAAGGTGAAGGAGCCCCTCCCGGCCGAGTATCCGCTCGTCCGGTCGGGGCAGACGCTCTTCACCTACTTCCACTTCGCCGCCTCGCAGACGTTGACCGAGGCGATGCGGAAGTCCGGGGCCACCTGCCTCGCGTACGAGACGCTCGAGGTGGGGGGGCACCTGCCGCTTCTCACCCCGATGAGCGAGGTCGCGGGGAGGATGTCGGTCCACGAGGGAGCGAAGTACCTGGAACGCGCGATGGGGGGGCGAGGGGTGCTCCTCGCTGGAGTCCCCGGAGTCGAGGCGGCCGAGGTGCTCGTCGCGGGCGGGGGAGTGGTCGGATCGAACGCCGCCCGGATCGCGGCCGGGATGGGGGCCCGGGTCACGATCCTCGACGTGAGCCTCGAGCGACTGCGCTATCTCGCCGACGTGATGCCGGCGAACGTGACGACCCTCTTTTCGACCCCCTACGCGCTGCGGGAGCGGGCCCGGACGGCCGACCTCTTCATCGGGGCGGTCCTGATCTCGGGCAAGCGGGCGCCGGTGCTGCTGCGCAGGGAAGACATCAAGAAGATGCGGCCGGGCTCCGTCATCGTCGATGTCGCCGTCGACCAGGGGGGATGCGTCGAGACCTGCCGGCCGACGACCCACCGGGAGCCGACGTTCGTCGAGGAAGGGGTCGTCCACTACTGCGTCGCGAACATGCCCGGGGCGGTCGCGCGGACCTCGACCTACGCGCTGACGAACGCGACGCTGCCCTGGGTCCGGAAGCTCGCCGAGGAGGGGCTGGAGAAGGCCCTCCGCGGGGATCGCTCGATCCGGTCGGCCGCGAACGTGGTGCGCGGCCAGGTGACGCACCCGGGAGTGGCCGAGTCCTTCGGCCTGCCGAGTGTCTCCCCCGAGGAGGCTCTGCGCTCCCGGGCGTGAGTCTCCCCGCCGTCCTCCTCCTCGCCGTCATCCAGGGGCTCACGGAGTTCCTCCCCGTCAGCTCCGACGGCCACCTCGCCCTCACGAGGATGCTGCTCGGCGGAGGCCGCAGCGGCCTCGTCCTCGAGCTGGTCCTCCACGCCGGCACCCTCATCCCCCTCCTCGTCCTCTACTGGGGCGACTGGTGGGGGATCGCCCGCGCCCCGTTCCGGGGCGAAGCGGAGGAGCGGGGGCGGTCGCTCCGGCTCCTCGGCC
Source organism: uncultured bacterium (assembly GCA_967798035.1). GTDB lineage: Bacteria > Planctomycetota > UBA1135 > UBA1135 > JAKEFM01 > JAKEFM01. The sequence continues at coordinate 1,169 of CBRGOK010000234.1, read as the reverse complement.
TCCTCGTCCTCGGGACGGTCCCCGCCGCCATCGCCGGCTACTTCTTCAAGTCCCGGATCGAAGCCCTGTACTCCTCCTCGCGGACGGTCGGCGTGGGATTCCTCGCGAGCGCGACCGCCCTCGCGATCGGGGCGAGGGCCTCGCGCGGGGCGAAGCGGGAGTTCGAATCAGTCGGGGTGAAGGACGCCCTCGTCGTGGGCCTCGTCCAGTCCCTCGCGCTCCTCCCGGGACTCTCCCGCTCGGGAACGACTGTCGCGGCGGGCCTCGTCCGGGGCCTCGCCCCGGCCTCCGCTGCGCGCCTGTCGTTCCTCCTCGCCGTCCCCGTCATCGCCGGGGCCTGCACGCTCGAGGGGGTCGACTGGATTCGGGGGAAGGACGTCGCCGAGGTCGGGCCCGCGAGCCTCCTGATCGGCGCGGCGGTGGCCGCCCTCGTCGGAACCCTCGGGCTCAAGGCCTGCGTGGGGCTCCTCGTCCGCAATCGCCTGTCGTGGCTCGTCGGATACTGTTGCGTCCTCGGCCTCGCCACCCTCCTCTTCGTGACGGGCCGCGCGGAGGCGGGATGAAACACGCGCTGATCACCGGCATCACGGGACAGGACGGCTCCTACCTCGCGGAGCTCCTCCTCGAGAAGGGCTACCGTGTGTTCGGCCTCGTGCGCCGCGCGAGCACGGAGGGGACCTCCCGGATCGCCCATCTGGCGGGGAAGGTCACCCTCCTCCAGGGGGACCTTCTCGACTCGGGCTCCCTCGTCCGGGCACTCGAGGAGAGCAAGCCCCAGGAGGTCTACAACCTCGGCGCCCAGTCGTTCGTCTCGGCCTCCTTCGGCCAGCCGATGCTCACCGCCGAGGTGACGGGGATCGGGGTCCTGCGGCTCCTCGAGGCGATCCTGAGGGTGGACCGCTCGATCCGCTTCTACCAGGCCTCCTCGAGCGAGATGTTCGGGCGGGTGCGCGAGGTGCCCCAGCGCGAGACGACGCCGTTCCACCCCCGAAGCCCCTACGGGGCGGCGAAGGAGTTCGGCCACGCGATCACGGTCAACTACCGGGAGTCCTACACCCTCTACGCCAGCTCGGGGATCCTCTTCAACCACGAGTCGCCCCGGCGCGGTCTCGAGTTCGTGACGCGGAAGGTCACCGACGCGGTGGCGGCGATCTCGCTCGGCCAGCAGA
>CBRGOK010000233.1:0-6248 GCA_967798035.1 uncultured bacterium | reverse complement strand
GAGACCGCGTATCGGCATCGATGGTGCGAGCTGCGCGCGGCGCGCAGCGGCGGCGGGGGGGATCCTTGCGGCGAGCGCCGCCGTCGCCCTCGCCTCGGCCGCGCCGTCGGGCCTGCTCGCCCCGAACGACGACTGTGCGACGGCCGCCCCCGTCTTCGACGGGTTGAACGCCGGGCTCTCGAACGTCGGGTCGACGACCTCGGGCGGCGTGCCCGCGGCGTGCGTCGGGATCAACAGCGACGTGTGGTTCTCCTACACGGCGAGCTGCACGGGGACGGCGGTCTTCACGACCTGTCCCGCCGGCGCGGGGACGCTCGCCGACACCGTCGTCCAGGTCTTCGACGGGACGGGCGGCTGCGGCGCGCTCGTGTCCGTCGGGTGCAACGACGACTCCTGCGGCCTGCGCTCGAGCGTCTCCGTGCCCGTGACCTCCGGGACGCTCTACTACGTGCGGATCGGCGATTTCGGGGCGACCTCCCCCGCGACCGGCACCTTCGACCTCACGATCACCTGCTGCGCGGGGCCCGCCCCGAACGACGAGTGCGCGGGCGCCTCGCCGGTCGTGACGGGGATGAACGCGGGCCTGTCCAACTTCTGCTCGACGACCTCCCTCGGGGTCCCGGCCGCGTGCGCGCCGATCAGCGCCGACGTCTGGTACTCCTACGTCGCGACCTGCACGGGGCCCGTGACCTTCACGACGTGCCCGGACACCGCCGGCAGCCTCGGCGACACGATCATCCAGGTCTTCGACGTCACGGCGGGATGCGGCGCGCTCGTCCCGGTCGCGTGCAACGACGACTCCTGCGGTCTCCACTCGACCGTCGTCGCCACTCTGGTCGCCGGAACGACCTATGCGGTGCGGATCGGCGCCTACGGGGCCGGCGGAAGCCAGGGAACGTACGACCTCCTCATCTCGAACACGGGAGGCGCCGGCTCGGTCGCCGTCAATCCGACCGGGTGCGGGATCCTCGTCCTGGCGTCGACCGGCAGCCCGACGCCCGGCGCGACGGTGAGCTTCACGCTCTCGGGAATCACCGGGGCCGGCACCTTCATCTGGCTCGGACCCTCGCTCGGGCCGGGCGGGATCCCGCTCTGTCTGCCCGCTCCCTGCGCGCTCGGGGCGATGCTCTCCTTCCTCTTCCCCGGTCCGGCCCTCGCGGTCCCGGTCCCGTGCGACCCGGGCCTCGTGGGCGGCGCGATCTCGGCGCAGGGCGGCGACATCCTCGGCGTGGGAGGCTGCGGCGTCCTGCCGTTCGGGTTCCCCTTCTCGGTCTCGAGCACCCTGGACATCGTCATCGGCTAGCCTTCCCAGCTTCCCCGTGGATCCTCCGGACGGGCGCGCCCGAGCGCGCCCGTCCGCTTTCTCGGGGAGCCCGCGGGGGGCGCGACGCCGGTACGATCCGGAGCCGGACCGAGATGATCGCCGGCGCCTTCGTTGCCTCCCTCCTCGGGATGGCATGGGTCGCGGTCGCGGAGCGGTTGCGCGCCGCCCTGCGCGCCCTGCGTCCCCTCGATCCGTCGGGAGGAGAGAGCGCTCCGCCGGGGACCCTATGCATCGTCGTGCCGGCGCGGAACGAGGAGGAGGGGATCGAGGCCTGCGTGCGTTCCCTCCTCGGTCAGGAGGGGGTGCCGCTCGAGGTGATCGTCGTCGACGACGGCTCGACCGACCGGACGGCGGAGATCCTCGCCTCCATCGGGAAGGACGCGCCCGCCGGGAGGTTCCGGACCCTGCGCTGCGGAGAGCCCCCGCCGGGCTGGATCGGGAAGAACCACGCCTGCGCGCAGGGAGCCGCCGCGGCCGAGGGGGAGTGGATCCTCTTCACCGACGCCGACGTCAGGTTCGAGCCCGGGACGCTGCGCGCGGCCCTCGACCGGGCCTCCGGTCTCGACTTCCTCTCCCTCGTCCCCACGATCGAGTGCCCGCCCGTCCTCGGGGCGCTCTTCCTCCCCGGCCTCTGCCTCGGGATCTGGTCGGCCTTCCCCCCCGACCGCGTGAACGACCCCAAGGACCCCCTTGCGCTCGGGTCCGGGGCCTTCCTCCTCTTCCGGCGGAAGACCTATGACGCGATCGGGGGCCACGGGGCCGTCCGCGACCACATCGTCGAGGACATCTCCCTCGCGCGCCGGGCGAAGGCCGGCGGCCACCGGACGGCGCTCCTCGACGGCCGCGCACACCATCACACCCGGATGTACGAGACCGTCCCCGAGGCGTGGGAGGGGATCACCAAGAGCGCGTTCGGCGGCTGCGACTTCTCCCTCCCCCGCGCGCTCGCCGCGGCAGGGAGCCTCGCGCTCGTCGCGCTCGGGCCCCCCCTCGGACTCCTCCTCGCCGTCACCACCTCCTCGGCGTCGCTCCTCCTCTGGGCCCTCCCGGTCCTCGTGCAGGTCGTGGCGCTCGCCCGGCTCTCTCGCGGGGCGGGCCTCTCCCTCCTCTTCGTCCCCCTCCTTCCCTTCGGTTTGGCGATCTGGTCGGCGGGGATCCTCGCCTCGGCGCTGCGCGCGCGCGGCGTAGGGGTCGCGTGGAAAGGGAGGCGCTACTACGCGGGGGGGACGGGGATTCCCCGGGAGGCCTCCCTCCGCGGATGAAGGGGGTGCGCGCCTCGATGCGACACACTAGGCTTCTCCCCATAGCCGGTCGCAGCGCATGAAGGCGGTCGTCCTCAACCTCCTCCTCGCCGCCGCGGTCTCTCTCCTCGTCTCGACGCTCCTCGCGCCGGCCCCGGTCCGCACGGGAGGCGACCCGGATCGGGCCGCGGCCGACGCGGCGAAGTCCTCGATCCGGGAGCTGGAGGCCTCGATCGACCGCCTGCGGTCCGAGGTCGAGGGACTACGGTCGCAGCCGGGCCCCGCCCCTTCCCCTCCCGGCGGCGCGACCCGCTGCGATCCCCACTGCGAGATGCTCCATCGGGAGATCGCGCGGCTCTGGGAACGGCTCGGCGGGGCGGAGGGGGCGTCCGTCTCCGGAGGCCCCAGCGTGGTACTGGCGGACCAGCGCCTGTTCAACGTCTCGGAGAAGCGACCCTGGGGTCCCGAGCAGGCGACAGGGGAGCCCGACACGCCGAGCGCGGGCGACCACGCGAGCGCCTGGGCTTCCCTCACGCCCGATGGGAGCAACGAGTGGCTCCTCCTCGAGTTCCCCGAGGCGGTGGCGCCGAGCGGGGTGCGCGTTCACGAGTCGTACAACCCCGGCGCCGTCACCCAGGTGAGCGTCCTCCACGGCGACGGCCGGGAGGAGTTCGTGTGGGCGGGGGCGGACCCGACGCTCCCCGGAGCCGGACAGGGGGTCTCCTGGATCCCGTTCCGGATCAAGGGGAAGACGAAGCGCGTGAAGCTTCACCTCAGTTCCGCCGGCGTGCCCGGGTGGAACGAGATCGACGCCGTCGGCCTGGTCGACGTCGCGGGTCGCCTGCAGTGGGCCTCCGCCGCGAGCGCGAGCTCGACCTACGCGTCGCGGGTGCAGACGACGGAGGCCGAGCTCCACCGCGGCCCGGGCACGCGCTGGCCGCGCTGATTGTCGGCTTGGTTCGCCGGGAGTAGGCTCCTGGTCTTCGCGGGAACGCTCCCGCCGTCGGGAGAAGGGTGCCGGGCCGGCGTCCCCGCGGGCAGGAGGCTTCCCATGCGAAAGCGGACGGGTGCGGCAATTCTCCTCGTCCTCCTCGGACCCCCTTCCCTCGCCCAGGAGAGCGCGGCGGTCTTCGACAAGCCGATCGTCGTCGCCGGGGAGTACCAGCGGATCCAGAGGCTCCCCGACCTCGACGGGGACGGGATCGCCGACGCGATCGGGACGTGGGCCAGCCCGAATCCCCTCGGGGACGTGGTCGCGACGGCCTGGAGGAACGACGGGAGCGGCGCCCTGGCCCAGATCTGGACCGTCAGCTTTCCCGTGCCCCCCGGCGCCGGCACCGCCGCGGCAACCCTCGTCGGCACGGGGGACTTCGACGCCGACGGGGACGACGACTTCGTCCTCGGCTTGGGACTGAATCTCCGCTACTACCTCTCGAACGGGATCGCTCCCCCGACCCTCTGGGCGACCACGATCGAGCCGGAGTTCGTCACGGGGCTCGTGACGGCGGACTTCGACGCGGACGGCCGCACCGACGTCGCCTACCAGAGCGACGACCTCCGGGTGCGACTCACGCAGCCGGGAGGCCCGGGGCTCCCCCAGTCGGCGCCCCTCCCTCCGAACAACGCCTACGCCCTCTTCCTCGCCCAGGTCGAGGCCGACGGCCTCCCGGACCTCGGCATCGCCTGCACGACCACCGACACCCAGGTGCTCCTCTTCCCCGTCCTCGGCACGGGAGCGATCGGCGTTCCGCTCTCCTTCACACTCCCGGGGGTCGACGACCCGATGCCGGCGGCGGGGGACGTCGACGGGGACGGGGACTCCGACGTCGTCGTCTTCCAGATGACGCAGTACTGGATCGTCCGTCGCACCGGCCCCTCGACTTTCTCGCTCGAGACCCCGGTCGCGGGCGGCCCTGCCACCGACCTCGCCGACATCGACGGGGACGGGGACCCCGACGGGGTCTGCTGCAGCAGCGGCGGGGGAGGGGCCCCGACGAACGACGCCACCGCCCAGTTCGAGATCTCGATCAACAACGCGGGCGTCTTCGCCCCCGCCTTCGCGATCCAGGGGCTCGGGTCGGGCCACATCGCCGGCGCGACCGACCTCAACGGCGACGGCGACGTCGACCTCGTCGGAGGGCGCTGCGTCTACCACGTCGACGGGGCGATCACGGCTGCCCCGGCGAGCCCGGCCGGGGCCGCCCTCCCCGAATCCTCGGCGGTCGGCGACTCGGACCGGGACGGGGACCCCGACCTCTTCTTCGGGCTCGGGGCCGGGCTCCGCAATTCCGCCGACGGCACGTTCGCCGCCGGTCCGCCCGTCGCCCCGGCGCCGCCGCCGGGGACGAGCTTCGTCGGGCCCGGATGGGCGGCGGACTTCGACGGGGACGGGGACCTCGACGTCGTCGTCGAGCAGCGGCTCCTCCCCTCCGCGTTCCTCGGGATGCGGCTCCTCCGCAACAACGGCGGGGGTGGGCTCCTCGACGGAGGGGCCGCCGCGGCCGCGGGGGTGAACATGAGGGTGATCCCCGTGGCGGGGAACTCCGTCGCCTCCCTCGACGCCGTCGGGGCCTTCGCCGAGGACGCCGACGGGGACGGCGACCTCGACCTCATCGTGCGGGCCGTCCTCCCGACGCCGGGGTCGAAGATCTGGTGGAACGACGGGACGGGCTTCTTCGCCCCGGGCCCCGAGTTCCTCTACCAGCAGGCCCGGCGCGTCGTGAACCTCGACGGCAACCCCGCGCCGGACCTCGTCTCGCTCCTCTTCACCGGCGCGGGGACCGGCCTCATCGTCCTCAACCGGGGCCTGGGCGGCGGGGCCTTCGGACCCTTCGAGCCGAGCCCGATCGTCGGGAACGCGAACTACACGGATCGCTTCGACCTCGCCGACATCGACGGCGACGGCGACCTCGACGCGACGGGGATCGAGGTCGGCTTCCCCGTCGTGCGCTCGAACGACGGCAACGGGGTCTTCACGACCGCCGCCACCCTCGTCCCCTCCCTCATCTCGAGCTTCTCCACGACACGGCGCGTCCTCACGGCCGACCTCGACGAGGACGGCTATGTCGACGTCCTCGTCCACCCGACCCGATACACCGCGAACAGGGGATCCCAGATCCACCGCGGGACGGCGCTCCCCTTCGTCTTCCAGCCCCCCGTGATCCAGATGATCGCCCCCGCGGTCCTCTCCGACGTCGACGGGGACGGCGACTTCGACGGGATCGGCCTGAACGTCGACCGCAACCGCACCTACTCCGGCCCGACGGCCGGGCTTCGCCTCCAGTACGGGACGGGTCTCGCCGGGACCGGCGGGATGACCCCGGTCCTCGGCGGCGTCGGCCCGTTCCGGTCGGGGACCGTCTGCGAGACGCGGATCACGGGCGGACTCGGCGGCTCCCTCGCGGTCTTCGCGATCGGCGACCAGCCCGCGAACGTGCCGATCGTCGGGGGGACCCTCCTCACGACCATCCAGGTCTTCTTCACCTTCCCGCTCGGCGGGACGCCCGGGGCGGCGGGGGAGGGGAACGCGACGATCCCGTGGTTCGCGGGGCCCACGCTGGCGGGACTCACGCTGTACCAACAGATCGGCGTGCTCGACCCTGCCGCGCCGCAGGGGATCTCCCTCAGCAACGGGCTGCTCTACACGATCGGGCTGTAGCTCGACTCTCGAGGGAGGCGGGGAG
>CBRGOK010000232.1:0-6264 GCA_967798035.1 uncultured bacterium | reverse complement strand
GCCCGCCGGGCGCTCGGGGAGGCCCGCCGCGCCCTCGAGGACTACGGCCGGCTGCGCGCGGAGCTCGGCCCGATCCACCGGCGGATCGAGGAGCTCCGGGCGAGGGCCGAGACCTCCCGTCTCTCCCCGGGGGAGCGCGAGGATCTCCAGGGGGACCTCGCCCGGCTTCGCCGCATCAGCGCGGAGTCGGAGGAGCAAGGGTTGACCAGCCTCGAGGCGCTGAAGCGCGCCGCCCGCGACGATCCGGAGGACCCCGAGGTCCGCGCCGCGTTCGCGAGCCTCTACCTCGAGAAGTGGCGCGAGGCCCACGCGGCGGGGGACCGCGTCGCGGAAGCGGAGTACAGAGGGAAGGTGGTCGAGTTCGACGGGAGGGGCGCTTTCCGGGAGGAGATCGAGGGGGGAGGGACCCTCGCGATCGACGGGGCGCCGCCGGGGGCGGAGGCCTTCCTCTTCCGTTACGAGCCGCAGTCGGCGGTCCGGGCGGGCGGGGAGACGCGGCTCGTCCCCGTCCCCTTCCACCCCACCCGCGGCCTCCTCCGCGGGGAAGAGGGAGGCGGGGGAGGCGCGAAGGAGGAGCCCTCCCCGCCCGGCCCCGGCAGCGTCGTGCTACGCGTCGAGCGCGTCGCGCCGGACTCTCCGGCCGAACGGGAGGGGATCCGTCCGGAGGAACTCGTCCTCTCCGTGGCCGGCGTGGAGGTGGAGGAGGCGGTCTTCGCCGTCCACCCCCAGCCGAACGGCCCCGCGGCGCAGGCGGGCGTGCGGTCCTTCGACCGGATCGCGAGGATCGCCGGACAGCGCGTGCAGGGGGAGCACACGGTCGAGCAGGCCTACGAGGACCTCCCGGCGGGAGAGATCTTCAAGGTCGTCTTCCAGCGGGGAGGCGCCGAGCTCCGCGTCGCGGCGACGAAGAGCGGCTCGGGCCTGCCGACCGACCTCGGGACCTCCCTCCTCCCGGCCGAGGAGGCGCTGCGGGCCGATCCGTTCCCCGGGGGCCTATTCGAGGTCTGCTGGTGGTCGGCGGGGCGGATCCGCAGGACGTTGTTCGCGGGCCCGGTGCCGGTCGGGCTGCGCCTCGCGCGGACGGCTTATCCCCTCCTCCTCTTCCCCGAGAACTCCGTCGGCTTCCTCCCGGTCTCGCCCCTCCGGGTCCCCCCGGGCTCCTATCTCCTCGTCCTACGCCACTGGGGGCACGAGACGCTGCGCCGTCCGGTTCTCCTCCGGCGGGGGGAGGAGGTCCGCGTCCGCGTGGAGATGCTCGCCGAGGGCTCCACGCCGGAGGGGCTCGTCTGGATCCCGCCCGGACCCTTCCTCTCGGGAGGCGGCCTCGGCGCGATCGGATCGGTCGAGGAGAGCGTCCGGGAGACGCCCGGCTTCTGGATCTCGCGCGACGAGGTGACGGTCGGGGAATACGCCGATTTCCTGAACGACCCCTCGGTCCTCGCCGAGGTGAAGGACTCCGGAGAGCGGGGTTCCGTGATCCGGGTCCCGCGCGGGGAGGACCTCCCGGGCGGACCCTGGAGGCTGGAGGGAGGCCGGTATGTCCACCCGCAGGACCCGCGCTGGCCGATCCTCGGCGTCTCGTGGGAGGACGCGGACGCCTATTGCCGGTGGAGACAGTCGAAGGAGCGGGCGGGCGATCGGGGCCGGGCCTACGACCTCCCCACCGAGGAGGAGTGGTGCAAGGCGGCCCGCGGCGTCGACGGCCGCGACTTCCCCTGGGGGAGCGAGTTCGACTGGAGCTTCTGCCTCGGCGGATGGTTCCCCCCCGAATCGAAGCATCCCGAACCGGTCGGCCGTCACGTGCGGGGGGCCTCCGTGTGGGAGGTGATGGACGTCGAGGCGGGCGCCCGCGAGTGGTGCTCGGGCTGGACGGACGAGGGGCGGACCCACCACCCGAGCCGCGGCGCGTCCTGGGCCCACCGGAGCCCGCTCGCCTTCCACGTCGAGCATCGCTTCGGCTCGCCTCCATCCGAGGCCACGCGCTACACGGGATTCCGCGTGGTCCTCCGGCCGGCGCCCCCGACCCCCCCGCGCTGACGCTCCCCTATCCCGACGAGCGCCCGCTCCGCCTGGAGATCGCCTCGAAGGCCGCTCGGAAGCGCTCGAGCGCCCGCAGTCTCACCCGGCCGGCCGACTCCCGCGAGAGCCCGAGGCGACTCGCGACCTCCTCGTCGGAGATTCCCTCGCTCGACCACTGGAGGAGGGTCCGGTCCCGGGGAAGGAGGACCGCGATCGCCTGTCCGACCAGGCCGAGCTCCTCCCTCCGCAGGAGGGCGGTGCGGGGCCCCGCGCCGCCGGCGGAAGGTTCCCGGACCGACGACCCGCCTCCGAGGGTCGTCGCGGTGAGCCGGCTCGGGCTCCCGGCCCGGCGGCCCCGCACGGACCAGTAGCGGCGGCGCTTGGCGAGGTGGCCGCGCGCCACCCTCACGATCCACGCCTCGAATCCCCGATCCCCCTCGTAGACGAAGCGGTCCTCCTCCATCAGGGCGCGCAGGTGGATCCCCTGGACGAGGTCCTCGTCGCTCTCGTACCGCATCAACCCGGCGGCGCGGCGGCGGACGAACCGGAGCAGCTTCCCCCGGTGCGCGTCCAGGAGGGAGGCAAGCGTGGGGACGCCCCCAGCGGTCGGTTCGGTGCGTTCCAAGGATCGGGCTCCGGGTCCGCCGCCGCGACGAGGCAGGCGCGCGGCCTCTCCATCATCCGCGAGGCATTCGAAACGGGCTAGCCCGGGGGGGGAGGGGTGCGGTCCGGAGCGGGAAGAAGGCTGTCCGATTTCGGCGTCCAAGGGTCATCTAAGGGGTAGGCAGGGCGACGAACCTCGGGCCGAGGCACTGCAGGGCGGTTGGCCTCCCCCGCTGTGAGGGGTTGTTCGTCGCCCTGCGAGTCCCCGCGGGGCCGCCCGGGCCGGCTCCGCCCCGGCGGCCCGGCGGGGAGTTTCGTCGCGTTCAGGGGCGCTTGGGGAGGGTGAGGCGATGAATCGGCGTGCCCCCGGAACCCACTTGGACGAGCCGGTGGTACCGGTCGTAGTCGTAGAGCGGCCTCTCGAGGATCCAGTAGGAGCCCAAGCCGAATGCGACCGACCGGACGCCGAGCTTCACGGGAGTCTTCGCGACGATCCCGCCGGCCTCGGGATCGACGAAGAGGAGGAAGGCGTCGCTCCCGACGACGAAGGAGCGGCCATCGAACTCGAGTCCCATGAGCCACCTCACGCCGCAGTCGATCTCCTTCACCTGCTTTCCCGTGTGTGGATCGAGCCCGTGGATCGTCCCCGAGGGACCGTGGAGCACCCAGAGCTTCCCCTCGCCCCAGGCGATCCCCATCGCGGCGCTCCCGGACGCCGGGTCGTTCTCCGCCGTCGCGATCGTGCGCGTCACGTTCCCCGTCCCGGGATCGAGCTGGCGGATCGGTTCGCCCTTGGTCCACCCGTACGGAACGGCGTAGAGGACCTTCCCGTCCGTGCAGAGGTCGGTGATCCCCCACTCGAGGGGGTACGACCCTCGCCGCTCCCCCGACCCCGGGTCGAGGCGGAAGAGGGTCGTCCCCTGGACGACCCACAGGTCCTCGCCGAGGAGGGCGATGCCATTCGGCATCTCCTTCGACGGGGAGGGGATCGTCGCGACCTCCCCCTCCTCGCAGATCCGGGCGGGCCTCGGCGCCGGGGCGTCCCACTCCTCCCCCTTGCGGTAGAGGTCGAACCGCCGGAGCGCCTCGCCGAGCTCGGAGGCCAGATCCACGCCCGTCTTGAACCCGGCCCAGCGGTGGATCTTCTCCTGCTTCGCGCTGATGACGAGGAGGGTCGGGGTGGAGGTGACGTTGAACGTCTTCGTCAGCTCCGGGGCGCGCCCCCGGTCCGCCTCGACCCAGACGAACCGCTTCGCGAGCGCCGCGACCGCGGCGTCGGGGAAGCTCTCCTGCTCGAGCTTCCGGCACCAGGGTCAGCCGTCGGACGTGAAGTAGAGGAGGACGGGCCGGCCGTCCCGCTCGGACCGCGCGGCCGCGCTCGGGAGGTCCTTCTCCCAGGAGATCCCGTGCTTCTTCTCCTCGCCGCGGAGGCCCGCGCCGAGGATCACGAGGAGGGAGGTCGCGATCATGGGCCGGGCGGCATCCTACCTCCTCCCGGCGGTCCCTCCCTCATTCGACGACGTAGATCTCCTCGGCGGTCCTCGCGAGCGCCGGCCGACGCGGGCGACGCGGAGGCCGCGGCGGGGGCGGGGCCGACCTCTCGCTCCGGCGGGGCGCCGCCGCGCGCCGCTTCCTCGTCCCAGCCAGGAACCGGTCGAGCTCCTCCTTCAGGAACCGGAAGGAGCGTCCCACCTTGACCCCGGGGAGCCTCCCCACGCGGACCATGGCCGCGATCGTCTTGCGCGTCACGCGGAGGTAGCGCTCGACCTCCTCCATGGTCATCACCTCCTCCCAGCGAGGGGACCTCTTCTTCATCCGGGGGGTCTTCACGGGGGCGGTCCCTTTCTCGGCCGAATCGCCCCGGCACCTTCTCCCCCTCGGCCGGGCGCAGGACCCCGTCGAGGTCCGTCTGGCCTCCCGCAATCGGGGCGGGCAGAATGGATCCCGTCCGGGGCGGGTCGGAGCGCGCGCGGCCTCCTGCGGGGCCGCGAGCGGGTGTCCGCCCCGAGCGAACGGGGAGGGGGTCGCGAATCCCGGTCCCGTCCTGCGAGGAGCCTGCCCCCCATGGCGAAGATGGGAAGATCGCTGCGGCGCTGCGCCCCCCTGGCGCTCGCCCTCTCCCCCCTCTCCACGGCCCCGGCGCAGCCCTGCCCCTCGGGGCCGGCCGTCGGGACCTACGTCGCGATCCCGGTCGAGCCGGCCTTCTGGTCGATCGCGGACAGCCCCTCGGCGGTCACGGTCTTCGGCGCCAACCTCGACGACCCGACCTCCGCGGCGATCCCGCTCCCGATTCCCTTCTCCTTCTTCGGCTCCGCGAAGACTTCCTTCCGGGTCAACGTGAACGGGTTCATCGTCTTCAACCAGGGCCTCTCGGGCGGCTTCTCGAGCAACGCCCAGATCCCCTCGACCACCTCGCCGAACGACATGATCGCCGCCTGGTGGGACGACCTGCATACCGGCCCCACCGGGAGCGTCCAGTACGACGTGGCGCCCAACGGGGAGCTCGTCATCCAGTGGACGGGGGTCGAGCACGGCAGCGGGAACCAGAGCGGGGAGCTCGCGACCTTCCAGATCGCCCTCCACCCGAGCCCGGACAACCAGATCGAGCTCTACTACGACCGCGCGACCTTCGCGACCGGCTCCACCCCCTGGACCGCCACGATCGGCGTCGAGAACGCGGGCGGGACGGTCGGGCTCAATCCGACCGGGGTCGGCTCCCCCGGGACCTCGACCGATCCCAACTCCAACCACCAGTTCCCGGAGGCCGACTTCATCCTCGCCTACGACAGCCTCCCCGCCTCCTCCTACGCGGTGAGCGCCGGCGCCGGTCCCTACGCGTCCATCACCGGGCTCCCCGGGGAGTCCCTCCTGTGGACGGGACCGATCCCCTCCCCCGCCGACTGCGGACCCTGCCCGAACGCGACGGACGACGCCTCGGCGACCTTCCCGATGCCCTTCCCGTTCAGCTACTTCCTCGTCGGGGCCGTCTCCTTCACCGTCGACTCGAACGGGTTCCTCTCGATCAACGGCGGAGGCTGCGGCGCGTCCGCGAACCTCGCCGCCGGCAACGCGGGGGCGAGGGGGAAGATCGCCCCCTTCTGGGACGACCTGGCGCTCGTCGCCCCGACCGCGCGGACCTCGTTCCGGGTCTCGGGCCCTCCCGGGAACCGCGTCCTCGTCGTCCAGTGGGAGAACCTCTCGCCGCGGGTGACGAGCGGCGCCCTCTGCGTCGATCCCGGCAACCGGGTCTCCTTCCAGGCGGTCCTCTCGGAGGGATCGAACGCGATCGACTTCCGGTACGCCTCCCCGGTGGCGGGAGCCGCCCCCTACTCGGCCTCCGTCGGCATCTCCGGCCCCGTCGGGCCCGGCTACGACGCGACCGGCGGGGGCGCGTCGAACGCCTCCGTCCCGGCGAGCGGCTTCCACTTCGCTCCGTGCGAGTGCGGGACGATGGCCACCTTCGGCCCCTCCTGCGGGCCGCGGCTGGGATCGACGGGAGGCGCGCCCGCCTCCCCCAATCCGGGCTTCGCCATCGTCGAGACCGCCGCGCCTCCCGGCTCCGACGCGCAGCTCGCGATCGGCTTCTCGAACACCTTCTACTCGGGAGCCCTCCCCCTCCCGGTCTCGATCTCCGACGCCTTC
>CBRGOK010000231.1:0-6266 GCA_967798035.1 uncultured bacterium | reverse complement strand
CCCGGCGAGGGGGACGCGGTGAGGGGCCTCGAAGCCCAGGCGGAGGAGGTGCGCTCCCTCCGGACGGCCCTCGGGGACCTCGCCAGCCGGCTCGAGGCGATCGAGATGGCCCCCGCTTCGCCCCGGGCGCCCGCGCCGACGGCGTCCCCCGCTCCGGCGGAGCGGGTGGCGGTGCCGGCTCCCGTCCCCGCGGGCGACGACCTGCGCGCGGCCGTCACGGCCGTCCTCCAGGAGGAGCGCGAGGCGGAGCGGAAGAGGGACGAGATCCGCCGCACCGAACAGCGCTCGGAGCAGCTCGAGCGTCGCCTCAACCGGCTCTCGGAGTCGCTCGCGATGTCCTCGGAGCAGAAGGAGGCGCTGCGGCGGATCTTCCTCGAGGACGAGGACCGCCGCCGGGAGGTCGGGGACCGGGCGGCCCGGGGCGAGGTCGACTGGACCGATCCGTCCGTCCGCGAGGAGATGAGGGGCTACGTCGAATCGCGCCAGCAGAAGTTGCAGGGGATCCTCACCCCGGAGCAGTACCAGAAGTACGAGGAGAGCCCCGAGGGCCGCCTGACCCGCGTCTTCGCGAACCCGGGCCCCGGAGGGGAAGGGCTGATGCGGCTCTTCGGAGATCGGGAGCGCCGCCGCCAGCGGAGGTCGCCGGAGGAGGAAGGGTCGCAGCCGCCCGCCCCCGGAAGCCCGCGGTAGGGCGGTCCCGGCCTACCAGTCCGATCCCCACCCGGCCCCTCCCGCGTCGCGCGCGAGGGGCTCGGGGCGAGGCGGGGGGGGCGCGCTCGCCGGAGCGGGGGCGGGGGAGGGGCCGGGGGAGGGGGCGGGGGAGGGGGAATGGGCGGGGCCGGGTGAATGGGCGGCGACGTGGGAGGAGGGAGGCGCGTGGGGCGCACCGCCCCGTCGCCGCCCCCGCCTGCGCCGGCGCTTCGACCGCCTCTCGCCTTGCGGGGGCGGAGAGGGGTGAAGCGGGCGGGGCTCCGGACTCTCCTCGACGATCGCGTCGATCGGGCGCTCGTCGCGGAATTCCTCCTGCGTCCCCCCGCCCCCTCTGCCGTGGCCCCTGCCGCCCGACCCGTCGAACCTCGCCCGGCGCTCGGCCCACGACTCGTAGACGTGCCACGAGGACCCCTCCGCCGTGCAGTGGACGCGGAGCAGGGCGAGGGCCTCGTCGAAGTACTCCTGGCGCATGAACGCGTTCGGCCGGAAGCGACGCCCCGGCCGCTGGAGCAACTTCCGCAGGGCGATGCACAGGCGGCGAGCGCGGCCCGCGTCGTTGCGGGAGAGACGCAGCCGCTGGCAGACGGGGGCGAGGACGTCGTCGACCACCTGTCCCGGGTCCGCAGGCGGGGCTCCGGCCGAGCGCCTCCGGGCGGGGTCAGCCTCGCGGCGGACGAGGTGGACGAAGACGGTGGCGACGAGGAGGGAGTTGGGGGGTTCCCCGGATTCGTGGATGACGCTGTCGAGCCCTTCCAGGTAGCGCCAGAACAGATCGACCCTTTCCCTTCCCTCCGGAATCGCCTCTTCACCCGCGAGGAACTCCTCGATCTCCGGCAGGACGACGCGCAGCGCCCCGATCTCCCGGAGCAGCCGGAAGGCGCCGAGCGAGGTCCCGCTCCGCATGAGCCGGTAGACCTCCTCGAGAACGCGGGGCGGGGCCCCCCGCGCGATGTCCCCCGCGAGGTCTCCCATCGCCTGGCGGATCGCGGGGTCGAGCTGGAAGCCGAGCCGCGAGGCGAACTTGACCGCCCGCAGGATCCGCACGGGGTCCTCGCGGAACCGGACCCACGGGTCCCCGATCGTGCGCAGCATCCCCTTCTCGAGGTCCTCCAGCCCCCCGACGAAATCGATGACCTCCCCGTTCGTCGGGTCGAAGAAGAGGCCGTTGATCGTGAAGTCGCGCCGGCGGGCGTCCTCCGCCGCGTCGCCGAAGAGGTTGTCGTCCGTGATGAGGAGGTCGCTCCGCTCCTCCTCGAGGCCCTGGGGCCGGCGCCGGAAGGTCGCCGTCTCGACCACCCGGTCTCCGAAGACGACGTGCGCGAGCTTGAAGCGCCGCCCGATGATCCGGCAGTTGCGGAAGACGCGCTTGATCTGGCGGGGGCGCGCGCTCGTCGCGACGTCGAAGTCCTTCGGCGCCCGGCCGAGGAGGAGGTCGCGGACGCAGCCGCCGACGAGGTAGGCCTCGAAGCCGAAGCGCCCGAGGCGCTGGACGACCTTCAGCGCGTCGGGGTCGAGGCGGTCGGAAGTGAGCGTCTCGGCCCGGACCCGGCGGGGCTGCTCGCTCTCCTCGGGCGGGGGGGGAGGGGTGGGCGTCTCGGACACGGGGCGAAGGGGGAATTGTAGTTAACCGGCCCCCGGCGTGGGATCCCCGACTCCAAGCCGATCCCCGGATCGTTCGATAGACTCTCCAGGGCGTCACGGAGGGCGGCCCCCTCCGTACCAAGCCGCGTGATCGCCAGGCGCATCCTCGGGCTTCTCGTCCTTTCCGGCCTCCTCGGGAGCCCGGCGGTTCCGGCCGCCGCCCCGTGCGAGCCGGAGGCGAAGGGGTGCTGCTGCCCGGGCGGGGGGGAGAAGGGGATCTCCCTCGAGCGGGGCTGCGACTGCGGCTGCGAGGTCGCTCCGGCCCCCGCCGCGCCGGCGCCCCGGGAGCCGCGCAGGGACGGGGGCGTCTGCCCGGAAGTCGCCGCGCCGCCCCTCTCCGAGCGGGCGGTCCGGATCCCGGAGCGGCGGGCCTTCCACGCCCCCACGCGAGGGGTGCCGGCGGCCGAGTCGCCCCCTCTCTTCCTCCTCCACCGCTCCCTCCTCCTCTAGGCGCGGGCCTCCACGCGTCGTGACTCGCCGGGGCGCCATCGCCGCGTCCCGGTCCGACCGAGGCCCTTCTGCGGAGGGTCCGCGCCGTGACCTCCATCTCCCGACCGCTCGCCGTCGTCCTGTCGATCGGAGTCGCCTTCGCCGGCGGCTTCTTCCTCGGCCCCCGCCTCCTCAAGGCCGGGAAGGGGGCCACGTCCAAGTCCGACTCGCTCTGGACGTGCGGGATGCACCCGCGCGTGATCCGCGAGGAGCCGGGCTCCTGCCCCCAGTGCGGGATGGCGCTCACACCGATCCCCAGGTCCACGTCGGCGAGGGGTGCGGAGGCGGGCGACCGGAAGGTCGCGTACTGGTGGGACCCGATGCTGGGTGCCGCCTCCATCTCGGACCGTCCGGGGAAGAGCGCCATGGGGATGGACCTCGTCCCCCGGTACGAGGACGAGATCGCCGCGGGACCCGGCGTCGAGATCGACCCGGTGGTCGTCCAGAACATGGGGGTGCGCCTCGCCAGGGCCGAGGTCGGTCCGCTCGAGATGGCGGTCCGCGCCTTCGGGAGCCTCCGCGCCGCGGAGCCCCTCCAGAACGACGTCACCCTGAAGCTCGGGGGGTTCGTCGAGGGACTCCAGGCCGACACGGTCGGGATGGAGATCCGCGCGGGAGACCCCCTCTTCGCCTCCCGTCGAGCCCTCGACCGGCTCGCCGCGGGAGGCGGGGACGCGGCGCGGGCGGAGGCGGGGGACCTGCTCGAGGCCGCGAGGAGGAAGCTCCTCCTCTGGGACCTCGACGACGGGGAGATCCGCCGGATCGAATCCCTCCCCCGCGGGGACGGCCGGGCGACCTTCCGCAGCCGGGCGGGGGGAGTGCTCGTCGAGAAGGAGATCGTCCGGGGCTCCGCCGTCGCGGCGGGGATGCGGGTGCTGCGCATCGCGGACTTCTCGACGCTGTGGCTCGACGCGCAGGCCTACGAGTACCAGATCCCTCGCCTGCGCACGGGCCTGAAGGCTCGCGCGCGGCTCGAGGCGTTCCCGGGGGAATCGTTCGAGGGGGAGGTGATCTTCCTCTCTCCGTCCCTCGACGAGCGGACCCGGACCGCGACGGTCCGCCTCGCCTTCGCGAACCCCGAAGGCCGCCTCCGCCCGGGGATGGTCGCGCGGGTCGAGGTCCGCGTGCCGATCGCGGAGAGGGCGATCCGCGTCCCGCGCGAGGCGATCCTCGACACGGGCGTGCGGCAGGTCGCGTTCGTCTCGCGCGGCGCGGGGAAGTTCGACCCGCGGAGCGTCCGCGTCGGGGCTTCGGGCGAGGAGGGGATGGTCGAGGTCCTCGACGGCATCGCCCCGGGCGAGGAGGTCGTCGTGAGCGGCCAGTTCCTCCTCGACGCGGAGAGCCGCCTGCGCGAGGCGACGCGGAAGTTCCTCGAGGCGAAGGAGGCGGCGAAGGGACAGCCGCAGGCTCCTGCGCCGAGCCTCCCGGCGTCCGCACCCCCGGAGGTCGCGTCGCCCGCTCCCAGCTCGGCCCCGGCGTCCGGCGGAGCGCGCCGAGGGGTCGACGCCCTCCTCGCGCCCTATCTCAAGCTCGTCGACCTCCTCGCCGCCGACCGCTACGAGGCGGACCTCGTCCAGGCGATCCGCCGCGCCGCCGAGGGGCTCGCCTCCGATCCCGACGCGGAGGTCGCCGCGCTCGGCAAGCGTCTCGTCGAGCAGGCCCGCGCGCTCGCCTCCGCGGTCGAGGACGGCCGGCGCAAGGAGTTCGCGGCCCTGAGCGAGAGCGTCGTCCGCCTCGTCACCCTCGTCCCTCCGTCGAAGGCGGTTGGCGCGACCCTCTTCGTCCTCCACTGCCCGATGTTTCCCGGCTCCTGGCTGCAGCCGAGCCGCGAGGTGACGAACCCGCTCTACGGGACGCAGATGCTCCACTGCGGGGAGGTCCTGCGGGCGATCGTCCCGGTCCCCGGGCCCGCCTCCGCCCCCCACGCGGGGCACGAGCCGCGGTGATCCCACGTGATCGCGAGGCTCATCGAGTTCTCGGTCCGGAACAAGTTCCTCGTTCTCCTCCTGACGGCGATCCTCCTCGCCCTCGGGGTGTGGGCGGTCGAGAACATCCGCCTCGACGCGATCCCGGACCTCTCCGACGTCCAGGTCATCGTCGTCACCGAGTTCCCCGGGCAGAACCCGAAGGTCGTCGACGACCAGGTCACCTACCCCCTCGCGACGGCGATGCTCTCGGTCCCGGGCTCGACGGCCGTCCGGGGCTTCTCGATGTTCGAGCTGTCGTTCGTCTACGTCCTCTTCGAGGACGGGACGGACATCTACTGGGCCCGGAGCCGCGTCCTCGAGTACCTGAACTTCGCCCGGGACCGCCTCCCGGCGGGGGTGAGCCCGAAGCTCGGGCCCGACGCGACGAGCGTCGGCTGGGTCTACCAGTACGTCCTCGATCCGGGCTTCTACTGCCCCGACCACCCGAAGGGGGTCTGGCGCGATCCGAAGGGGGGCCGGTGGGTCGCGCGCCCCGAGGACGCCCCCCCGGGACTCCGCGAGTCGCTCGACCGCGTCCGCGCCTTCGAGAAGGCCGGCCGGTGCCCCCTCGACGGAAAGGACCTCCTCCGGGCGGAGCTCGACCTCGCGCAGCTGCGGAGCCTCCAGGACTGGTACCTCCGCTATCCCCTCACGGCGGTCGACGGCGTCTCCGAGGTCGCCCCGATCGGCGGCTTCGTCCGCCAGTACCAGGTCGTCGTCGACCCCGAGCGCCTCCTCGCCTACGGCCTGTCCCTCCGCGAGATCGGGATGGCGATCGAGCGGAGCAACAACGACGTCGGGGGCTCCGTCGTCGAATGGTCCGAGCAGGAGTACATGGTCCGGAGCCGCGGCTACCTCCGCGGCCTCGAGGACCTCGCGAAGGTCCCGGTCGGGCTCGGCGCGAACGGCGCGCCGGTCCGGCTGGGGGACGTGGCGACCCTCCAGATCGGGGGGGAGGCCCGCCGCGGGGTGTCGTCGTGGGCCGCTTCGGGGAGAACGCCTACAAGGTGATCCGGGACGTCAAGCGGCGGCTCCTCGAGCTCGAGGACGGCCTCCCCCCCGGCGTCGCGATCCGGACCTCCTACGACCGCTCCGCGCTGATCGAGCGGGCCGTCGGGACGCTGCGCGGGGCGGTGATCGAGGAGCTCCTCGTCGTCGCCGCGATCTGCGTCGTCTTCCTCGGCCACCTCCCGAGCGCCTTCGTCTCGATCGTCGTCCTCCCGATCGGGCTCCTCGTGTCGATCCTCGTGATGAACGTCCTCGGGATCAACGCGAACATCATGAGCCTCGGGGGGCTCGCCCTCGCGGTCGGGGTGATGGTCGACTCGGGCGTCGTCATGATCGAGAACGCCCACAAGCACGCCGAGCGGGAGAGGGAGCGCGTCGCGGGAGGGGGAGTGGCGCGCCCCCGGGCCGAGGTCGTCCTCGAGGCGGCGAAGGAGGTCGGCCCGAGCCTCT
>CBRGOK010000230.1:0-6266 GCA_967798035.1 uncultured bacterium | reverse complement strand
CCGGCTCCGCCGCCGGCGGGACGACGACCTCGCCCCCTCCGACCGCCGTCGGGGGAGCGGTCGGCGGGTCGCTCCGGAGGAGGAGAGCCGCGGCGAGGACGCCTAGGAGGAGGAGGGTGACGGGGGCCGCGTACCGCCGCATGGGGACCCGAGGAGATTCTAATTCGCGCCGCGGCCACCGGTTTTCGCGCGCGGCACACCGCCGCGATCGAGCGGGGCGTCGACGGAGCGGGCCTTACCGGGCGCCGTCCCACCCTGGACCCCGGAGCGCGCGGCCCGGGAGCGCCCCCGTGTGCCGGTCGTCCTCGACGACAACCTCGCCGTTGACGATCACGGCCCGGAAGCCCCGCGGCGAGAGACGCGGGCTCTCGAACGTCGCGCGGTCCTCGAGTTTCCCGAGGTCGAACACCGCGACGTCGGCGGCGAGGCCCCGGGCGAGGATCCCGCGGTCGCGGATCCCGAGCTTCCTCGCAGGGCGGGAGGTCATCTTCGCGATCGCCTCCTCCAGGGGGAGGACCTTCTCGTCGCGGACGTAGCGGGCGAGGATCCGCGAGAAGGTCCCGGAGCGCCTGGGATGGCCGGTCCCGGACGGCGACTCGGGGCCGGCGCCCGCGTCGGAGCCGACGTGGATCCAGGGGACCCGCATCGCGGTGCGGACGTCCTCCTCCGACATCTTGAAGTAGAGGGCGCCGACGTCGAGGTTCTCCTCGATGAGGAGGTCGATCACCGCGTCGCGCGGATCCTTGCCGAGGACGGCGGCCGCCTCGGCGACCGTCTTCCCGAGGAAGCGGCGGTTCGCCGCGGTCGCGACGGAGGAGATCCGCACCTGCTCCCAGGTGTCGAGCGCCCGGGTGAAGGAGTGGTCACCCGACGCCCCCGCGTCCATCTGCGCCTTCACCTTCGCCCTCGTCTCCGGATCGCGCAGCCTCCGGAGGAACGCCTCCTCCCCTCCCTCGTGAGCCCAGTCGGGGACCGTTGCCGTGAGGGAGGTCGAGCTCGCCGTGTAGGGGTACTGGTCGGCCGTCACGTCGAGGCCGCGGGCGCGCGCCGCCTCGATCCGAGCGATCACCTCGGGCATCCGCTTCCAGTTCGCCTTCCCCGAGCACTTCAGGTGAAAGATCTCGACGGGGAGGCCCGCCCGCTCCCCGATCGCGACCGCCTCGTCGACCGCGTCGAGGACCTCGTCTCCCTCCCCCCGGATGTGGCTCGCGTAGATCCCGCCCTGGCGCGCGGCGGCGGAGGCGAGCGCGACGAGCTCCTCCGTCGTCGCGTAGCTCGCCGGCGGGTAGATGAGGGCGCTCGTCAGGCCGAAGGCCCCCGCGCGCATCGCGCGCTCGACGAAGCCCTGCATCTGGGCGAGCTCCGCCGCGCTCGGAGCGCGGTTCGCGTTCCGGAGGACGAGACGGCGCACCTGCCCGGAGCCGACGAACGTCCCGTAGTTGATCGCGATCCCGCCGCTCTCGAGCCGGGCGAGGTACTCCCCGATCTCGTCGATCGGGCAGGGGGTCCCCGACTCCCCCGTGATCGCCGTCGTGCACCCCATCCGGACCTTGCTCTCGGCCTGGCCGTCCCGGGGGAGGTCCCCGCCGGAGTGGTCGAGGACGTCGAGGAACCCGGGCGCGACGATGCATCCGGTCGCGTCGATCGTGCGCGCCGCGCGCACGTTCGCCGGGACCTTCCCGACCGCGACGATCCGCCCGGCGCGGATCGCGAGGTCGCCCGGGACCGCGGGGGCGCCCGTCCCGTCGACGATCGTCCCGCCGCGGATCCAGAGGTCGGCGGCGAGCCCTTCCTCGGGGGGATCCCCGCCGTCGACGGCGAGGTCGGCCGGGACCCGGACGCCGAGCCCCGAGAAGGCGCTCTCGGGCGCCGCCGCCCCGAAGCGGTCCCAGACGATCCGGGCGACCTCCGTGATCGCGGCCTCTCCGCGGCCGGAGGCGGAGCCCGCCGGCATGACGGCGAGGGCGCAGGGACGGCGGGGCCGGTAGACGATCCCGACGTCGCAGGCGACGCCCGGGATCGACCCGGTCTTGTTCGCGACGACGGTCCCCGGCGGGAGGGCCGCCGCGATCGGGCCGGGCTTCCTCCGCTTGAGTGTGGCGAGGACGTCGAGGGAGGTCGGGCGGGGGAGGAGCTCGTCGCGGAAGAGCCCCTCGAGGAGGCGGGCCGCTTCGCGCGGGGTCGAGACGTTCTCCTCGCCGCGGGCCTGGGCCGCCGCGTCCATCATCCGGCGCCGGACGCGCGTCTTCCCGAAGCCCCATCCCTCGAGCGTCCCGTTGACGCTCTCGAGCCCGACGCGGTCGAGGAGCACGTTCGTCGCCGTGTTGTCGCTCTCGAGGATCATCAGCGTCGCGAGGTCGCGCAGGCTGAACCGGCTCGACTCGGCCCGGAGGCGGCCGAGGACGCCGCTCCCCCCGACCTGCTCGTCGTCGTGGATCACGCGGAGGTCGTCGAGGTCGAGCTTCCCCTCCTTCGCCTGCCGGTGGAGCTCGACGAGGATCGGGATCTTGATGCTCGAGGCCTGGGGGAAGACCTCGTCCGCGCGGAGGGAGAGTTCCTCCCCGGTGGCGAGGTCCTTGGCGTACAGGCCGAGGCGCCCGTCGAAGGCCGCCGCGACGCGCTCGATCGCGGCCTGGGCGCCGGCGTCGGGCGGGAGGGCGTTCGCCGTCGCGAGCGCGCCGATCGCGAGAAGTCTCATGGTCGGGCTCCCTTTCCGCCGCGGACCTTCGGAACGACGTGGATCTGGTCGACCGTCATTCCGGTTCCTCCCAGGGGGGGATCCTATCGCCGGCGACCCCCGTCCCGCCCGCTCGGATTGATCCGCCGTGGGCCGCGGTTTACAGTCTCCCCCCCTTTCGCGATCCCGACTCCCCTGATCCTCGTCCTTCAGGCGGGTGCGGACCGCGCCGCCCGGGACCGGATCGTCCGCCGGGTGGAGGAGCTCGGTTTCCGCGCCTCCCCCGTCGAGGGGGCATCCCCTCCCGTCCTCTGCGTCCTCGGCGCGGACGGGCGGACCGATCCTTCCCTCTTCCGGGCGCTCCCCGGCGTCGATCGGGTGATCCCCCTCGGCAAGCCCTACCCCCTCGTCTCGCGGGAGTCGCGGAGGGGGGACGCCGCGGTCGCCGTCCGCGATGTCCGGATCGGGGCCGGATCCTTCGTCGCGATCGCGGGACCCTGCGCGGTCGAGGACCGCGAGACGACCTTCGCGATCGCGCGCTCGGTCCGGGACGCGGGAGCGGCGGTCCTCCGCGGAGGGGCGTTCAAGCCGCGCTCCTCCCCCTACGCCTTCCGCGGCCTCGGAGAGGAGGGGCTCCGGATCCTCGCGGAAGCGGGGGGCGAGTTCGGCCTCGCCGTCGTGACGGAGGTGATGGAGGCGCGCGACGTGGGGCTCGTTTCCCGGTACGCCGACCTCCTCCAGGTCGGCTCGCGGAACATGCAGAACTATGCTCTCCTCGCCGAGGTCGGGCGCTCGGGGAAGCCCGTCCTCCTCAAGCGGGGCATGGCCGCGACGATCGAGGACCTCCTCCTCTCGGCCGAGCACGTGGCGGAAGCGGGCGGGCGCGACCTGATCCTGTGCGAGCGCGGCGTGCGGGGCTTCGACGACGCGACGCGCAACCTCCTCGACCTCGCCGCGGTCCCGGCGCTGAAGCGCCTCACCCCGCTCCCCGTGATCGTCGACCCCTCCCACGCGACGGGGCGGGCCGAACTCGTCGCGCCGATGGCGAAGGCCGCCGTCTGCGCGGGGGCCGACGGGGTGATGATCGAGGTCCATCCCGCCCCGGACCGTGCGAAGAGCGACGGCCGGCAGGCGCTCCTCCCCGAGGCCTTCGCCGCGCTCCTGCGGGACCTCGGCCCGCTCGTCGCCCTCGAGGGGAAGACCCTCGCCGAGCCCTCGCGGGTCCGCGCATGAGCCGGCGCCGCTCATTCGTTGCGGGGAACTGGAAGATGAATCTCAACCGCGCGGGGGCGGTCACCCTCGCGCGCGCGGTCCGGGAGCACGCGGCGAGCCGCGCGGGGGTCGACTGCGCCGTCTTTCCGCCGTTCGTCTACCTCGCCGAGGTCGCCGCCGCGCTCTCCGGCTCGAGGGTTCGCGCCGGCGCGCAGGACCTCTGGACGGAGAAGAAGGGCGCCTTCACGGGGGAGGTCTCCGCCGAGATGATCCGCGACTGCGGGGCGAGCCTCGTCCTCGTCGGCCACTCCGAGAGGCGGCACGTCCTCGGGGAGGGGGACGACCTCGTCGCGAGGAAGCTCCGCGCGGCCCTCGACGGGGGCCTCGAGACGATCCTCTGCGTCGGGGAGAAGCTCGAGGAGCGGGAGGGAGGCTCGACGGAGTCCGTCCTTGAGAGGCAGTTCCGCACCGCGTTCAAGGGCCTCGCCCCTGCCGAGTTCCCGCGCGTCACGATCGCGTACGAGCCGGTCTGGGCGATCGGCACCGGGAGGAACGCGACCCCCGCCCAGGCGCAGGAGGTGCACGCCTTCGTCCGGAAGCTCGTCGCGGAGCGGTTCGGCCCCGCCTCCGCCGAGGGCTCCCGGATCCTGTACGGGGGCTCCGTCACCCCGGAGAATGCCGGCGAGCTCCTGGCCGGGCCGGACGTCGACGGGGTCCTCGTCGGCGGGGCGAGCCTCGACGCCGCGAAGTTCGCCGGGATCCTCGATTCGGACCGACGGTAGCATGCGTCGCGCCGGCCGCCCTCCGGCCGGCCGCGGGAGTTGACCCCTTGGGATTCCTCACGAACCTCCTCTACGTCGTCTTCTTCCTCTCCGCCCTCCTCCTGATCATCGTGATCCTCCTCCAGGAGCCGAAGGGAGGGGGGCTCGCCGAGGCGTTCGGCGGCTTCGGGGCGGAGACGTTCGGCGTCCGCGAGCGCGGCATCAACAAGTTCACGGCCACCGTCGCGGTTGTCTTCATGGCATCCGCGGTCTCCATCCACATGACCTCGGGGCATGGCAAGGAGCCGACCGCGTTCAGGGAGGAACCCCCCCCTCAGGCGCCCGTGGCCCCGCTGGGGCCCGGGAACGCGCCCACCCCGCCCAAGAACGATTAGAAGGCGCCGCCGGCCGCGCGAATGGTTCGGAGCATGACCGGTTTCGGCTCCGCGCGGCGGGGCGCGCGCGGGCTCGCCGTCGACGTCGAGGTCCGGTCGGTCAACCATCGCTTCCTCCAGGTCAAGACCCGCCTCCCGTCCCCCTGGACCGGGTTCGAGCCCGAGGTCGAGGAGGAGATCCGCAAGCGCCTCGAGCGGGGGTCGGTCTACGTGACCATCGGGGCGCGGCAGACCGCGCCCGAGAAGCACCTCCGACTGAACCTCCCGCTCGCGCGTCGGTACGCCGACCTCCTCCGCTCGCTTGGCCGGAGCCTCCGGCTCGACGGCGGCCTCGAGATCGAGGACCTCGCCGCGCTCCCCGGCGTCCTCGGCGCTCCGGAGCCCGACCTCCGGGAGATGGAGCGGGAATTCGCCGCGGTGCGCGGTGCGCTCTCGGGGGCGCTCGACCGGCTCGTCGCGATGCGCGACCGGGAGGGGAAGGCCCTCGCCCGGGACCTGGATCGGCGCTGCGCCTCGCTCGAGCGGGGGATCGCGCGCGTCGCGAAGCGGGCTCCCGCCGTCGTCGCGGAGTACCGGGAGAAGCTCCGGCGGCGGCTGGCGGACCTCCTCGAGGGCGCCGGGTCGGGCCCGCGCGAGGAGGATCTCGCGCGCGAGGCCGCGCTCTTCGCCGACCGGTGCGACGTCACGGAGGAGATCACGCGCCTGCGCGCCCACCTGTCGGAATTCCGCCGGACGCTGCGGCGTCCGGGGGCCGTCGGGCGGACCCTCGACTTCCTCGTCCAGGAGATCTTCCGGGAGACGAACACGATCGGCTCGAAGGCGGCCGACGCCGGGATCGCGACCGAGGTCGTCTCCTTGAAGGCGGAGCTCGAGAAGATCCGCGAGCAGGTCCAGAACGTCGAATGAAGGCCGCCCGCCGCGGCCGGCTGGTCGTGATCTCGGGTCCTTCGGGGTCGGGGAAGTCCTCGATCTGCCGGGCGATCTGCCGCTTCCCGGGGGTCGAGTTCTCGGTCTCGGCGACGACCCGGCGACCCCGCCCGGGCGAGCGGGACGGCGTCGAGTACCGTTTCCGCTCCCGGCGGGAGTTCGAGCGCCTCGTCGCGCAGGACGCCTTCCTCGAATGGGCCCGGGTCCACGACAACCTCTACGGGACGCTCCGCGCCCCGCTCGAGCGCGCGCTGCGCCGCGGCAAGACCTTCGTCCTCGAGATCGACGTGCAGG
>CBRGOK010000229.1:0-6267 GCA_967798035.1 uncultured bacterium | reverse complement strand
TGGGCCCGATGGCGCCGATGGGCCCGACGGGCCCGACCGGCCCCGCAGGACCGACGGGACCCGTGAACCCGAGTGGACCCATGGGACCCACGGGTCCGGGAACGCCCTGGAGCCCCAGAGGACCCGGCGGACCGACCGGGCCGATGGGCCCGATGGCGCCGATGGGCCCGACGGGCCCGACCGGCCCCGCAGGACCGACAGGACCGGTCACCCCGAGCGGCCCCATGGGACCGGTCGGACCGGTGAGCCCGATCGGACCCGCGGGACCCACAGGACCCGTGGATCCGATCGGCCCGACGGGCCCGATCGGGCCCAGGGCACCGGCGGGACCCACCGGACCCGCAGGTCCGACAGGACCGGCAGGCCCGACGAGGCCCGTGGGCGAACCGACCCACTGGCCGAGCGAATCGATGACGGGGATCCCGTTCACCGAGACGGTGTGCGGATGGATGTCCGACCCGGCGACGTCGCGCGCCTGGATCGCGTAGGGGACGGAGGCGAGCCGGCGACGCGGGCTCATCTCCGCGTCGGGCGCGACGGTGATCCCGAGGTAGCGCTCGGAGCCGTCGAACAGGTTGCCGGGCAGCGGGTTCACGCTCCCGACGAGGAGACTCGCCACGCCGTTCGTCACGGAGACGACGTGCGTCTCCGAGAAGAGCGGGGACCCACCCGACAGCGTCGGATAGATCGCCACGTTGACGACCTGGACGCCGACCAGGGGGACGCCGCCGGAGTCGGTCAGGCGCGCCTGGTAGGCGACCAAGAGAGGCGGAGACTGGGCCGCGGCGGCGGCCGCCAGGACCGCCGGCACGAGGGCCATTCGGATCGACCGGAAGAGCATATTGGGGTTCCCACTCACTCCCCTCGCCCCGCTCGCGAGCGGGGACAACGCCTCGAGGACGCCGCTCCCGCCGAGGGGGCAACTGGAGCGGCGGCGGGGTCGATGGGGACCGGGGAGCCCGAAGCGGGGACGGTCTCGCGAAGCCGATCCGTTCGCGTCGGCGAACGGAAACGGTCCCATCGCGAGGCCGCAGCTGGGGACAGCGGTCTTTCTCCGAGGGAAAGGACGAAACCCTTTCCTCTCTCGACCTACGCCGAGGACAAACGTGCCCCAACGCAAGGCAATCGTCAAACCGCGTCGAAGAATCTGGACGCGGCGGCGCCCGCGCGGAGGCCCGAGGGGTGGCGAAGCGAGCGAGGGCTACAGGAACGCGGTCGTCGCGAGGATGCCGAACTCGGGGCTGCTCGGCGGGAGGAGGAGCGGCTGCCGGTCGACCGTGCCCCCGGAGAGGGAGGCGCTCGCGGGGGTCGGGTACTGGAACGAGCGGTCCGGGAGGCAGGCCGGGGGCCGGACGAAGAGGAGGCGGAGGAGGTTCGCCTGGTGGGCGACGACCTCCAGGGGGGCGACGGTCCCGGATCCTCGCGCGGGCGGGCGAGCTAGCCCGTCGTGATGGTGGCCTTCTTGATCTCGAGCTTCTCGCTCGTCTGCCCGCTCCCGCTCCCCTTCGCCTCGAGCGCCTTCAGGGTCTTCATCCCCTCCTCGCCGACCACCTCGCCGAAGATCGTGTGCTTCATGTCGAGGTGCGGGGTCGGGACGAAGGTCAGGAAGAACTGGGAGCCGTCCGACCGGGGCCGTCCCGTGTTCGCCATCGAGAGGAGGCCCGGCCGGTCGTGCTTCACCTCGGCCTTGCACTCCCCGTCGAAGTTGTAGCCCGGGCTCCCCGTCCCCGAGCCGAGGGGGCAGCCCCCCTGGGCCATGAACCCCGGGATCACGCGGTGGAAGATGAGCCCGTCGAAGTACCCGAGCTCGGTCAGGTAGATGAAGTTCGTCACGTGGTTGGGCGCGGCGTCCGGCATGAGCCTCACCTGGATCGGCCCCTTGTTCGTCTCGAGGTTCCAGAAGTACTTCGCCCCCTTCGCGTAGGCCACGGCGGAGAACTGCGGGAGCCGCGTGCGCCACTGCGCCTGGCTCTTGTCGATCTTCTTCGCCGCGATCTTGTCGGCGATGTCCTTGCGGACGGCCTCGATCGCGGGATCGACGGCCGTGGCGGGCGGGGCGGCGGTCTTCTCGGGCATGGGGGGAGCGTCCTGGAGGAGGGGGAGGAGGAGGGCGATGAACGGCAGCATGGCTCGAGTCCCTGCAGAACGGGGGGACGGGCAGGATCCCCTCGGGGGATGCGCGAATCAAGCGAGCGTTCACCCGGCTCCCCTCCCCAGCCGAAGAGGGCGCATGCTCGCCTCCCTCGTCCCGCTCGTCCTCTTGGCTCAGGTCCGGGCGGTCCGCATCGAGGGGAAGGTCGAGTACTCGGGGACGGCGACGGGGCCGATCGTGCTCCGCGTATGGACGCGGGAAGGGAAGGACGCCGTCGCACAGGTCACCCTCGAGGCGCCGGGCCCCTTCTCGATCGAGGCCTCGTCGACCGCGGAGCCCCAGGTGTTCGCCGCCTTCCTCGACGCCGACGGCGACGGGAGGTGGGACCTCGGGGAACCCTCCGGCCTCGGCCGTCGCCGCGTCCTCGAGGGGGGGAAGGAGGGGATCGAGATCTCGCTCCAGGATTCACCGGCCGGCGCCGAAGCCACCGAAGGCTCTCCGCCGGGCGAGATCTCGATCGACGCGCGGAAGGGCGGCGCCGCGATCACGATCGACGGCGTCCTCGTCGGCCGCGGCTTCCCCGTCCCCTGGGTCCAGGGGAAGAGCGCCCGGGTCGCTGCCATCGCCGACCTCCTCCCAGCGGTAGCGGGCCCCACCGCCGAGGTCCGCGTGCGGGCCGAGGGAGGCGCCCACCTCCTCGGTCCGGCCTCCGAGGACCCGGCCATCGCGACCTTCCCCGACCTCGACTCGGCGCGGATGGCAGCCCTCCTCGAGGGGGACTTCCGGATCGAGCGCCGTACGGTCGGAGGCGTCCTCCTCGGGATCGCGATCGAGCGCGCGGCCGGCCTCCCGGAGGAGGAGATCCTCCGCGCGATCGAGGGGTCGGCGGCCTTCCTCGTGGAGTCCTTCCCTTCGCGCCCCTCCTTCCTCCCGATCGTCCTGCTCGGCGGCTCCGGCGAAATCTCCTCGAACCACGGCGCCCCGATCGCTCGACTCGACCCTGCGGCCCCGCACCGCGCGGTCGCCCGCGCCCTCGCCGAGGCCTGGATCCGGACCTACGTCCCCGACGCCGCGAGCGACGAGCGCCTGCGGGGGGCGGCCGAGTACCTCGGCCTCCTCTCCCAGCGGGCCTCCGGAAACCTCGCGCCGGAGGAGTTCCTCGCCCCGTTCGAGCCGGGGAGCGCTCCCACCCTCGCCCTCCTCCTCGACGCGACGATCCGCGACGCGCTCGACGGGGAGAGGACGCTCGCCACCTTCCTCGGCTCCCTCGGTCCGGCGGCCCGGCGCGGCGGAGGGGTTCCGATCCCGAGCGACTGGGACTCGACCCTCGACTTCCACGCCGGCTTCGACCTCTCCGCGACCTGGCGCCGCGTGCTCGAGGAGCCCCGCGGCCCGCTCGCCGACTTCCTCCTCGGCCGGGGCGGACTCCGGTTCCTGGCAGGAACGGACGGTAGCCGGGCCCTCGTGCGGCACCCCTCCGCCTCGAGCCGCGCCGCCGCGCTCCGCGAGACCCTGCTGCGGGAGGGGAAGGACGAATCCATTCCTCTCCGCCAGGGGGCCTCCTGGTTCGCGGACCTCGCGGGGACGTTCGAGGGGACGATCGCCGCGAGCCGGGCAAGTGGAGAGCCCGGCCCGTCGACCCGGATCCGACTGAGCCTCCGGCCGGGAGAGCGCGGTCCGGAGGGCTTCACCGTGGCTCTCGCTCCGGACGGCAGTCCCCTCCTCGGAACCCTCGCCGCCGTCCGGTTCGAGGCGGCGGGAGACCGCATCGCCCTCGTCGAGCGGCTTTCGTCCGGAGAGGAGCGCCGCGCGGAGGGGGGACGGATCGCCGGCGTGCTCAACCTCGTCGAGCGCGACGGGGAGGGAGCCCTCGCCCGGTGGGAGCGCTGGCGGATCCTCTTCGAGGAGATCCGCCTCGAGCGCTGGACCCACGAGCGCTCCGAGCCCCTCCTCGAGACCGCGAGACTCCGGCGCCGCTAGGGCCGGACCCGGGACCTCACCTCGGCCCGGAGGTCCCCTCGCCGACCGTCACCTTCCCCGCCCGGGCGCGCTCGAAGCGGTGGATCGCCTTCCCCGTCTGGTCGACGAAGACGACCTGCGCCTTCTCGGGAGTGAACTGGAGGTGGACGAAGCCGTGGACGCTCCGCGCGAACGCCGCGCGGTCCCCCTCGATCTCGTAGAGGTCGTACCCCCCGCCGCCCGAGACGAGGAACGACATCGGCCACTCGGGGAGCTGCAGGTGCTGGAGGGTGTGGTCGTGGCCCGCGAGGTAGAAGTCGACCTCGTTCTTCTTGAAGGCCGGCCCCCACGCCTCCTGCAGGTCATCCTCGTCGCCGTGCGCGGAGTCGCTGAACAAGGGATGGTGCGCGAAGCAGACGGTCCAGGGGATCTCTCCCACCTTCGACAGCTCCGACTCGAGCCAGCGCGTCTGCTCCGGCCACTTCTCCTTCCCGAGACTCCCGCGATTGCTGTCGAGGGCGATCAGCGCGACCAGGGGGCGGTCCCCCGGGAGGTCGGCGCGGTACCAGCGGGCGGGCATCTTGAACCTCGACCCCGGGTTGCGCTTGGCGTAGTCGAGCTGGATCTGCGCCTTGCCGCCCGAGTAGTCGTGGTTCCCGAGTACGGCGTAGAAGGGGACGTCGAGACCCTTGCGGTCGAATCTCCGCTCGAACAGCTCCTTCCAGGCGGGGTCCTCGACCCCCTTCTCGAGATCGACGTAGAAGTTGTCCCCGAGCAGGAGGACCGCGTCGAGCGCGATCCCGTTCTTCTCGACGTACCCCTTCATCGCGGAGGCGACCGCCGCCTGGGCGGGGGTGTCGATCCCCCAGTCCCCGAGGGCGAGGAGGTCGACCCGCTCGTCGGCCCCGTGACCGACCGAGGAGAGGAAGAGGAGGGCGAGGACGCAGAGCGCCGCGACGCCCCGGAACCGATTCCCGGCGCGACTCATCGGTGAATGACTAGCACCAGGAGTTGTTCAGGACTTCGCCCATCCCCCCCGCGCCGGGAACGATGTAGTCGTGGTCGTCGAGGCCCCGCTCCTCGGACCAGCGCTCGCCCGGCGTCCGTCGCAGCACTTCGGGCGGCGAGAGCCCCCGGTCGAGGCGAGCCGTGTAGACGACCGCGTTGCTGACCTCGTCCAGCACCCGCCGGAGGTACTCCGGAGTCGCGATCATCGGCATGCAGACGGTCTTCTCCGCCGCGCCATGCCTTCGTCGGTAGTGCCTCACCACCTCGCAGGTCGTCGAGCCGGTCGCCCCCATCGGATCCGGCAGGAGGAGGATCGAGCCCTCGACCGTCCCCCCGATCTTGCTCCCGTCGAGGGACACGCCACTCACCCGGCCCCGCCGGTCCGTCCGCCGCCCCATATGAAAGTGGTCGAGCCGGACGTTCGCGGGGTCGAGCACGCCGTTCAGCATGTCGAAGCAGACCTGGGAGGGGATGATCCCCGCCCGGATCACGCTTACGACGACCACCCGGGTGTCGCGATCGAGGATCTCGCCCCGGTAGACCCCCGCCTCGGTCTTCTCGATCATCCGGGTCGGGACGACTCCCCCGACCGTCGGAAGCTCCCGCCCCGCGACCGTCACCGTCATCGCCCGGTACACCACCCTCAGCAATTCGTTGATCTCGGGGTGGCGGACCTGGGTCCCGCCCAGCCGGGCCAGCACGGAGTGCAGGAAGCGGTTGTTGAGGATGTGGACCTGGGGGCCATAGCGGTGCTCGATCTCCCACCCGCCCGTGAAGCTGCCGAGCCTCCGCTCGCTCCTCCTCGCCTGCAGCGTCGCCCGGCCCTTCGCCACGCTCACCTCCCGCTCCCCCCGCCCGCGGGGAGGGTCCCCACCTTCCTCCGCCCCCGGGGATCGGAGCAGTCGCGGATGAATCCGCACTGCGGGCAGACGAGCTTGCAGTGGCGCTCGATCATCCGAGCCCCGCAGAGATCGCAGGAGGTGTCCCTCGCCGGCCCGGTCACGGCCGGAATTGTCGGGTCCTGCGCCACGGCTACAATCCCCCCCCCCATACGATCCCCCGTCCCCCCCCTTCCCGACCGCCCTCCCCGCGGTCCGAAACGATGCCCGCCCGAACG
This sequence comes from uncultured bacterium, assembly GCA_967798035.1. Taxonomy (GTDB): domain Bacteria; phylum Planctomycetota; class UBA1135; order UBA1135; family JAKEFM01; genus JAKEFM01. Next base: position 91 of record CBRGOK010000229.1, on the reverse strand, counting down.
ATCCCCGAGTTCCGCAAAGAGCCCCGCCACGACTTCTCCAAGCCGGAGAACCGCACGGCGATGGAGGGCGCCCACCGCCAGGTCGAGGCGG
>CBRGOK010000228.1:0-6288 GCA_967798035.1 uncultured bacterium | reverse complement strand
CGAGCGGGGCAGGATCCGGGTCTTCGCCGAGGACCGGCTCCTCCTCGAGCAGGACCTCCCCGCGCGACCCGGGGAGGGGATGGGCCCTCGGGCGCGAGGGGCGCCTCCCCCGCCGCCCGGCATCGGGCTTCTCGTCCCCTCCGGGACGACGAGGTTCGAGAAGGTGACCGTGAGGCGCCGAGGGGAGGTCGTCTACGAGGACCGTTTCGAGGGAAGCGGGCGGGGGCTGAGGCTGAAGCCGGGGCTCCACCGGCTCTCGCTCCTCGCCGAGGGGGGCTCCGCCGCGCTCGACGAGATCCTCCTCGCCCGCTCCGGCGCGAGCGCCCGCCTCTCCCCCGAGGAGCGGAGGTTCGCGCGCGCGGCCTACCTCGACCTCCTCCGCCGGACGCCGACGGAGGTCGAGCTCCTCTCCCTCGGCCCCGACGCGGAGCGGCTGCCGCGGCGGCTCGCCGGATCGCTCGAGTTCTGGCAGGCGTGGTACGAGGAGGAGCTCTACCACTTCCTCCTCCTCGACAACTTCCGCCCCGCGACCGCCTCCCTCGCCGCCCTCCCCGTGCGGCTCGCGAGCAGCTCGACGACGGTCTTCGAGGCGGTGCGGGAGCTCGTGATCTCCCAGAACTTCAACGCGCGCAATCCGGGCCCCGACACATTCGTCACCGTGGTTCTCGAGCAGCTCCTCGGGACGAGGGTCCAGGACCGCAAGGACCTCCTCGAGGCGGGGAAGAAGATGTACGACGGCTACCCCGCGAGCCTCTTCGGCCGGGAGGGGCGGAGCCAGGCGGACTTCGTCGGGATCGTGATGGACCAGGCGGAGTTCGCCCCGACGTACCTCGGCCGGTTCCACCGGGCGATCTTCGGCCACGACCTCCCGGTCGAGGATCCCTCCGTCGCGCGCCTGCGGGGGGATCCCGCCGCCTTCCCCGCGATCCTCGCCGAGTGGGTCTCCTCCCCCGCCTATCGCGAGGCGCTCGAGACCCCGCGCGCGAAGAGCGACCCGATGTTCGTCCGCTCCCTCTTCGTCGACCTCCTCGGCCGGCCTCCCTCCTACCGGGAGTTCCGGAACATGCGCAACGCCCTCCAGGCCCTCTCCGACCCCGCCCCGGTGCGCGCCGTCCTAGGCCGGGTCCTCGTCGACTCGGGGAAGAGCCCGCTCCCGAGGAAGGAGCGCGTCGAGGATCCGGACGCCTGGATCGCCGAGCAGTTCCTCCGCCTCTTCGCGCGGGTCCCGACGGACGCGGAGCGGGAGGCGTTCCGGGAGGGGTGGGACGACCCGGCCGGCACGCCCGCCATGGTCCTGACGGCCCTGGTCACGTCTAAGGAGTACCAGCTCTACTAGCCATGCACCCCTCCGGAGAGCGTCGCGGGACGGGAAGCCGCTGGAGCCGGCGGCGATTCCTCGAGGCCGTGGGGCTCGGGGCCGCGAGCGCCGCGCTGCCCCGCTCCCTCTTCGCGACCCCCTTCCTCGAGAAGGGGGGGAAGACGAAGCGGCTCCTCCTCGTTGCGTTCGCCGGAGGCGTCCGCAGCCGGGAGACGATCCGGACGCCGGCGAACGTGCCGAACCTGATGAAGCTCGCCGCGGAGGGGGTGGTCCTGCCGAACGTCGCGACGCAGAACGTCGGACACTACGGCGCGGCCCTCTCCCTCTTCACCGGGTGCGTCGAGGTGAAGGGGATCCGGGAGAACGCCAGGGGGAGCAACCCGACGATCTTCGAGGTCATGCGCCGCGAGGCGGGGCTCCCGGCGAACCAGGTCTGGCTCTCGGCGAGCGGGGGCCCGCAGGCGCTCAACTACGCCTACTCCCTCCACCCCGACTTCGGGGCGAGGTACGGGGCGAACCTGATCTCGGGGGACGGGATCTTCAACGCGGAGTTCCAGTCGGTCCTCGACCAGTTCGGCCGGCCGCGCGAGCGCGGCGAGGAGGAGCGCTCCCTCCTCGACCGGCTGCGCTCCTCCCTCGACCCCGCCGCCGTCGCGAAGGCCCCGGGGGAGGTCGGCAACGACCCGCAGGCCACCGCCCGGATCGAGAGGTTCATCCTCGAGGAGCTGACGCGGGGAGGGGCGACGCGGGCGACGGGTCCCGGCGCCCAGGACGGCAAGGCGCTGCGCGTCGCCCTGAACATCCTGCGCGTCTTCAAGCCGACGGTGCTCGGCGTCCACCTCGGGGACTGCGACGTCGCCCACCGCTCCTTCAACAACTACGTCGAGGTGATCCGCCGCAACGACGAGGCGCTCGGCGCGATCTTCGACGCCGTCCGCGCCGACGAGGAGCTGCGCTCGACGACGGCGATCCTCGTCTGCCCCGAGTTCGGGCGCGACCGCGACCTGAACGAGCGCAACGGGCTCGACCACGGGGACAGCTCCGAGGAGCTGCGGCGGATCGCCGCGGTCGCCTGGGGGCCCGACTTCAAGAAGGGGAAGACGGTCGAGGAGCCCGTCGAGTGGACCTCCCTCGCCCCCACCGTCGCCTCCCTCTTCGGCGTGAAGCACCCGACCGCGGCCGGGAAGCCGATCCGCTCCCTCTGGGCGTGATCCCCGCCCTCCTCCTCCTCGCGGCGCAGGATGGGGTCGCCCCGGGAGGCCCCGGATCGGACGGCTGCCTCTCCTGCCACTCGGGGATCGAGGAGATCCATCCCTGGCAGCGGATCTCCTGCGTCGAGTGCCACGGCGGGGACGGCGCCGCGACGACGAAGGAGGGGGCGCATGTCCGGCCCGGGAAGGAGATCCCCAACGACGAGAGTGTGGTCCCGCTCGACCACGACCTCCCCTTCCGGCGATTCCGCAACCCCTCCGACCTCCGCGTCCTCGACCGGACCTGCGGCGGCTGCCACGCCGCCGACTGCTCCGCGCTCTCGAAGTCCCTCCACGGGACGACGGCGGGGCACCTCTCCGACGGCCTCTACGAGAACGGGGTCGTCCGCGACCGGCGCTCGCGCTTCGCCCTCTTCCCGGCCGCCGACGAGGACGGGGTCGTCCCGAAGAGCGGCTTCAGGAAAATCCCCGGCCTCCCCCGCTTCGACCCTTCCGCCGACCCGCGCAAGGTCTCCTCCCACTTCGCCGACGTCCCGAGGAAGTCCTGCGCGCAGTGCCACCTCTATTCCGAGGGGAGGGCGGTGCGCGGGCGCCTCGGCATGGACGGGGACTACCGGGGCCACGGCTGCTCGGCCTGCCACGTCACCTACGCCGACGACGGGCTCTCCCGGAGCGCCGATCCGACGATCGACAAGTTCGAGCCCGGCCATCCCCGCAAGCACCGGATGACGGCGGCGGTCCCGACCTCGACCTGCGTCCACTGCCACTACGGGGACGCCTCGATCGGCCTCTCCTTCCGCGGCCTCGCGCAGCTCGTCCCCGGCCAGCCGTCCGGTCCCGACGTCCCCGGGACGACGAAGGCGCGCCTCAACGGCGTCTTCTACCAGAACGACCCGAGGGTCTGTCCGCCCGACGTCCACCACGAGAAGGGGATGGCGTGCATCGACTGCCACACCGTCCGCGACGTCATGGGGGACGGCAATCTCTACGGGGCGATGGAGGACGCGGTCGAGATCGAGTGCATCGACTGCCACGGCACGTTCGAGAAGCGCGCGACCCTCGAGACCTCGCGCGGGGCGGAGCTCTCCCACCTCCGGCGGAAGGGGGATGACATCGCCCTGATTTCCAAAGTCGACGGCCGGGAGCACCCCGTCCCGCAGGCCCTCGACGCGATCACCCCCGGCTCCCCGCGCTTCAACCCCCGCGCGGCCGCCGCGATGACCCCCGAGCATGGCCGCCTCGAGTGCTACGCCTGCCACGCCTCGTGGGTCCCGAACTTCTTCGGCTTCCACTTCGACCGGAACGAGTCCTTCACCCAGCTCGACCTTCTCTCGGGCGAGCGCACGCCGGGCCGGGTGACGACGCAGGAGAAGGTCTTCGCGACCTTCCGGCCCCTCTACCTCGGGTGGAACCCCGAGGGCCTCCTCGCCCCCTACATGGTCGGCTTCTCGACGACCGGGAGCGCCTACGACAAGGAGGGGAAGCCGCGCTTCGTCCAGCAGATGCCGGTCACCTCCGCCGGCCTTTCGGGGATGACCCTCATCCACCACCAGACCCACACGGTCCGGAAGGAGGCGCGCGGCTGCGTCGAGTGCCACCGCTCGCCGCAGAGCCTCGGCCTCGGATCCCCGAACTTCCGACTCGCCCGCGACCTCGTCTTCGCGACCTCCGCCCGCGGGTTCGAGGTCGTCGCCCTCGACCGGAAGAACCCCCCTGCGAGCCGGGCCCTCGCGACCCTGCCGCTCCCGGACGCCGGGAAGATCGCGCTCGACCTCGATCCCCTGCAGGGGCGCGCCTCGCGCGCCTTCGTCTGCTCCTCCAAGGGGATCTCCGTCCTCGACCTCGGCAACCCCGCCTTCCCGAGGATCGCCGCGCGGATCGAGGCCTCCGACCCGCGCGACCTCATCCTCGCCGGCGGCATCCTCTACATCGCTGACGGCACCTCCGGCGTGACCGCGGTCGACGTCGCCGGCAAGACGCCCCGTCCCCTCGGCCGGGTCGCGACGAGCGAGGCCCGGGCCCTCGCCCTCGCCTGGCCGTGGCTCTTCGTCGCGGACGGCCCCGGCGGTCTCGCCGTCCTCGACGTCGGCGACCCCGCGCGGGTCCGCGAGCCGCTGCGACACGAACGGCGGCGCGACCGACCCCGACGACGCGAGCGACGTCGCCCTCCTCTTCCAGTCCTCGCGCCCCGACCCGGAGGCGAAGTCGAGGACTCCCGCGCGCCACCTCGCGGCCCTCGCCTGCGGCGCGCAGGGGGGCCGCCTCCTCGACGTGACGGACCCGGAGCGCCCCTTCGTCCTCGCCGGCGGCGATGGCTCCTTCCTCCCGCCGCGAGCGACCTCCGCGAAGGTCACGGCGGTTTCCCTCGGCTCGGTCTACGACCTCGGCTCCGAGGGAGGGGACCTCCCGACGGAGGAGAACGACTATGCCTACCTCCTCGCCGAGACGATGCGGGAGGGCCAGCCCTACGGCGTCCTCGTGACCGTCCGCGTCACCGACCCGACGCGCCCGGAGATCCGGGGGATCGCCCGCACGTTCCGCCGCTCCGTCGCCGACCTCGCCCTTGCTCGGATCTACAACGCCCCCTTCCTCCAGCACCTCGCCCTCGTCGCCGGAGACCGGGGACTCGGGATCCTCGACGCGACGAAGAGCGCTGAGGTCCAGACCCTCGCCACGATCCCGATGCGCGAGGCCCGGGCCGTCGCGGTCGAGGAATTCCCCTTCGACAGGCTCGTCGACGAGTCGGGCCGGCCCCTGAAGGACATGAGCCACGAGGGGGCGCGCTACCTGTCGAAGGCGGAGATCGAGAAGGTGCTCCGCGCACCGATTCCGGCCGAGAACTTCGCTCCGCAACCGGCGGCCCGGCTCTTCCCGGGCCTGCCGTTCCGCCGCTAGTCGAGGTGAATCCGATGAACCTCCCCTTCCTGCCCGTCGCGCTCCCGATCCTCCTTTGGGCCCTCCCGGCCTTCTCCCAGGATCCGCCGCCTCCCAAGCCGCCCGCGCCCCCGAAGGCTCCCGTCGCCTCCGGCGGCGTCCTCGCGGGGATCGACTTCAAGGCCGCGGACAAGGACGGGAACGGCACCCTCTCCAGGGAGGAGCTGTCGGCCGCCGCATTCGCCCGCCTCGACGTGGATAGTGACGGCAAGCTCTCCTCCGAGGAGATGTCCGCCCTCCCCGGCCTCGGGCGGCGCAGGCAGCGCGAGGGGGAGGAGCCGGCGCGGCCCGGGCGCGGGCGCGGCCTCGACCGAGACGGCGACGGATTCGTCGACGCCTCCGAATTCCGGTTCCCGATGACGCCGATGGCCGACGAGGACGGGGACGGCTCCCTCTCCGTCGAGGAGTTCTCCCGCCTGAAGGAGAGCGCCTCCCGATTCGGCCAGCGGCCCGGGAGCGAGCCTCCGACGGCTCCGCAGGCGACAGAGCCCGACCGCGACCTCCGCCGCATCGACGCCGACGGGGACGGCGCGATCGCGCGTTCCGAGTGGAAGGGGGAGGCCGCCGAGTTCGACCGGATGGACGCGAACAAGGACGGCAAGATCGCCGGCGACGAGTTCCGCGGCGCGCGGGGACCGGGCCGCGCCCGTCGGGAGGGGGGCCTCTTCGCCGAGGGGAACGCGATGGAGTTCGACCAGAACGCCGACGGGAAGCTCTCGCCCAAGGAGTTCTCGACCTACCTCTTCTCCCGCCTCGACGCGGACCGCGACGGCTCGCTCCTCGCCCAGGACCTCCAGGGGATCCCCTTCCCCCCCCGCTACAACA
>CBRGOK010000227.1:0-6295 GCA_967798035.1 uncultured bacterium | reverse complement strand
TCTCGACCGTCGAGGGAACCGCGGAGATCGCGCTCCCGCGACCCGCGACCGTCGAGTCCAGCGATGCGAGCCGGCGCGCGGGGACCGAAGGCCTGGGCGAGCCTCGCCGCGGCGGACCTTCGAGGAGGGCGCGACCGCCCCCCCTGGCGGGCTGGCGAGGGATCCCGCCCGGGACTCCCGGCCACGCGCGCCCGGTTTCTACACTCTAACAACGCAAGAACCCGCGAACCGTGACATCGGGGAGCGGGATGGGGCGTGGTGCGGGCGCTCGGCCGGGGGGAACCTCGTCCCGATCCCCCGTCCTCAACGTGCACCCCAACGAGATCACCCGAGATCTACACACTTCCCGAGACGCAGGCCGCCCTCAGGCATCCGAGTCGGGTGCCGAGCCCGCCTCGATGAGCCCCGACGGCGAGGGCCGAGCGGTTCCCCGAGGAGGCCGATCGCATTCGCTCCTACCTGAAGCTCGGGGAGGTACGGCGAGCGAGGGCGAGTCTCGACCCTTCAGGCCGGGTTCGGACGGACCGCGCGGCAAGTCCCTACTCGACCGTCGTGAAGAGGTGCTCGTAGACCGTCACGTTCCCGGTCGGCCCCACCGCGCCCACCGCGATCTGATAGGTCGTGCCGGGGAGGAGCCAGCCGTCGGGGATGGCGAAACTCGTGCTCGTCCCCGGCACGTCGACGACGAGGGAGTTCGTCTCGACGTCCTCCTCCTCCACCTCGACGATGTACCTCGTGACGCCGGGCGTGGGGGTCCAGGACGCGGTGAGGCCCGTGAGCGGCACGTCCGTCGCCCCGCTCGCCGGCGAGGTCACGGTGACCGGGGCGAGGAGGGCGTGGGAGAACGTCACCTCCCCGAAGAACCGCTCGCCGTCCACCGAGACGCCGCGGAACTGGTAGACGCCCTCGGGAAAGGCGGCGAACGCCGCGGCCGAGGCGGGCTCCTTGCTCTCCATCTCGACCTGTCGATGTCCGAGGTTGCGATTCCCCCTCGTGGCCAGGCCGACGACCTTCTTCCCGTCGGGACCGACCACCTTGAGGGACCTCAGCGCCGCGTCCGCGTCGAGCTTCAGGATCACCTCGGCGTCGCCGTCGACGGCGTTCGACTCGACGAAGAGCGACAGCTCGTCGAACGGCAGCGTGACCGACCCCCTCGACTGGGACGCCAGGGCGGGGGCGAGGACGGCGAGCAGCCCCGCGCCGAGGGCCGGGGCGGCGAGGAATCCGACGGCAATCTTTCGGTTCACGGGAGTTCTCCTTTGATCGACTCGGAACGGATACGGGTCGCATCTCTTCTCCAAGGCCCGCCGCGAGCGCGGCACCCCGGTCGAACCGCGAGCGCCCGGCCAGGTGCGCGGCGCGACGGATCACGGCGTTCCCCACCGGCGGGAAGCGAAGCGAGTCGGCCGGGAAATCGCGGGTGCGCGAGGAATCGTTCGGGTGGGGACATGTCGGTCGACGAGGAACGCGCCTTCGCACGACAGCCTTCCCGATGGACCTTAAACCAATGTGAAAGTCGCCTCATCTAGGGCGGCGAGCTTCCCGCCGCTCCCCGGCGGCGCGCCGGATTCGCGGGGAGGGAGGGGACCGCCCCGGCGTGCCCAGGCCCCGCCGCTCGCCGCGACGCGCCAGGGACGCGGGTCCGCGGGTCGGCCTGCGCGTCGCGGGGAACGGGACGGAGGGAGGCCTCCCCACCGGCCTCGAGGGGGAGACGGACCGTGAAGGTGCTTCCCTCGTTCAGGCGGCTCTCGAGCCCGATGGACCCGCCGTGGGCCTCGACGATCCAGCGGACGATCGACAGGCCGAGGCCGGAGCCGCCGTGCTGGCGCGAGCGGGCGGGGTCGACCCGATAGAACCGCTCGAAGACCTGGGACTGCACCTCCGGCGGAATGCCGATTCCCGTGTCGCTCACCCGAAGCACGGCCTCGCCGTCCTCGCGGACGAGGGAGGCGTCCACGCGCCCGCCGGGCCGGTTGTAGCGGACGCCGTTCTCGACGAGGTTCGAGACGACCTCGGCGAGGAGGCGGGGATCCCCCCCGACGCGAACGGGCACCGCTTCGCAGCGAAGCGAAACCTTGCCCGCCTCGGCGGAGGGACGAAGGAGCTCGGCGCTGTCCCGGACCACCGACCCGAAGTCCACGCTCTCGCGACGAACCGCCTCCTCGTCGGCGTCGGCCCGTGCGAGGCGCAGGAGGCGCTCGAGCAGGTCGCCCATCCGCTGCGCCGCGCGGGAGCACGCCCCGAGGGCGGCCCGGTACTCCTCCGGCGAGCCCGAGCACAGCAGCGCCTGGTCCGCCTGGGCGCGCACGATCGCGACCGGGGTGCGCAGCTCGTGGGAGGCGTCGGCCGTGAACCGCACCTGTTGGGCGAAGGCGACCTCGAGTCGCTCGAGCGTGCCGTTGAACGAGCGCGCGAGGTCGCGCAGCTCGACGGGGCAAGCCCGCTCGTCGAGCCGCGCCGAGAGGTTTCGCGCGCCGATCGACCGGGCCTTGGCCGAGAGGGTGGCGACCGGGGCGAGCGCGCGTCGCGCGAGCCACGCGCCCCCCGCGAGGGCAATGGTGAGCACGGCGAGTCCTGCGACGGCGACGGTCGTGCGCAGCGAGGCGAGCCCGGCGCGCTCCGGGGCGATCGACCGACCAAGGAAGATGCGCGAGCCGTTGGTGCCGCCGATTTCGAGCTCCCGCAGGTCCCCCCGCGAGCGCAACCCCTCCACGCCCGTCGGCGAGAGGGGCCCCTCCACGCTCCCCGAGACCAGGATCTCTCCTTTCGAGCCCCACACGCGGAAGTAGCCCTCGTCCGCGACAGCTTTCAGGTACTCGTCGCTGATGTCGAAGTCCCATTGCTTTTCGCTCGGCTCCCACTTGAGGGCGGCGGCGAACGCGTTCGCGCGGTCGGAGAGCCACGCGTCGACGCCTCCCAGGGTCTTCGCGGAAACGCGGTCGACGAGGATCGCGCCGAAGACGGTGAGGACGGACGCGAGCAGCAGGCCGAACCAGCCGATCAGCGTCCAGCGGATCGACTTACGCATCGACGACGTATCCCTCGCCGCGACGGGTCCGCACGAAGTCGCGGCCGAGCTTGCGCCGGACGTTGCAGATGTAGACGTCGACGACATTCGAGAGGGTGTCCTCGCGGTCGTCGTAGAGGTGCTCGTAGAGGCGCGAGTGCGAGATGAGCTCTCCCCGGTGGAGCGCGAGGTACTCGACGAGGGCGTACTCCTTCGGCGTGAGGGCGACGGGCGCGCCCTCGCGCGTCACCGTCCGAGTGACGCTGTCGATCCGCACGGTCCCCACTTCGAGCGTCGGTCGGGGCTCCTGGGCGGCGCGCCGGATGAGGGACCCCAGGCGAGCGAGGAGCTCCTCGATCGCGAAGGGCTTCGTGAGGTAGTCGTCCGCTCCCCCGTTGAGGAGGTCGACTTTGTCGCGGAGGGCGTCACGGGCCGTCAGTACGAGCACCGGCGTCCGCTTGCGCTCCCGGAGCTGCCGAAGGAGCGCGCGCCCGTCGAGTCCGGGGAGCATGAGGTCGAGGATGAGCGCATCGTAGCCCACGGTCTGCGCCTGGTAGAGACCGTCGCGCCCGTCGCTAGCGAGGTCGCAGGCGATGCCGAGTTTCTCGAGAGCCCGCCGCAGCGCGCTCGCGAGGTCGACCTCGTCTTCGATGATCAGGATCCGCATGGGAGGTGAACGGCCCGCGTCCGACGTTCCGGGGAGGGGCGCCCGCCGAGCCTACCATTCGCCAGGGTCCTGCGGTCCTCGACGTCCCCCTCCTCGACGTCGGGCACGTCCTTGGAGAGCGCCCGTATGGCGGAGAACCTACCTCCCCCCGCATTAATGGAGGATGAAACCGCCGTGGGGGGGGCCGGTGCCAACGGCGCGGTGGCGCGAGCCCCCCGGTCGCGCGTCCGCCGCCCTACCGGGCCCGCCCGCGAGTTGCCTGCGCTCCCGATCCCCCTGCCCGCTCCTTCCACCCACTCGCGGCGGCGGCGGTCTCCCGCGTGCGGTTCTCCCCCGGCGCCGCCTTCACGATCGGGTCGTCGGGATCGAAGCCGACGAGCCGAGTCCACAACACCTCGCCCCTCTTCGCCTCCACGAGGTCGAGATTGATCGGGCCCTCGGAGAGCACCGGGCGCTTCCGGGTCCGGACGTTGGAGTCGCGGGACTCGGGGAGTCCGTCCTTGTTCTCCTCCTCGAACTCTGACGTCCTCCGGCCGAGGGTCACCCCCGGGCCGAGGATCGCCCCAGGGGACGCCGACCGCCGTCCCGCGGGCTTCGCGCTTTCACTTTGCACAAAGGTTCGCCGCGTAGGGTTCGGGCACACGCGCCGCCAGCGGCCGCGGAGTTCCCGACGGCTGGGGCGGCAAGGAGAACCCCATGAACCTTCCGCGCATCCCTCGTCGCACGAGTCTTCCCCTCTTCCTCGTCGCCGGAGCGTCCCTCCTCGTGGGAACCGGCGCGAGGCCCAGCCCGTCGGGCGGCGAGGACACGCTCACCCTCGAGGAGGCGCGGATCTTCTTCGAGTACAACCAGTCGGACAACGATTTGGGCGTCCACGTCTTCCTCGACGGGGAGGACTGGAAGCAGCTCGAGATCGAGGACCCCCTCGGGCGCACGCTCTTCGCCGTCAAGGGGAGGAGAGGCTTCGCGCAGTTCGGGATGACCGAGTTGTTCTTCGAGGGGGCGGAGCCCTCGCTCGCCGAAGTCCCGCTCCAGGTCCTCCTCGACAAGTTCCCCGAGGGCGACTACGAGTTCGAGGGGAGGACGGTCGACGGGGAGGACATCGAGGGCGAGGCGACCTTCTCGCACGCGGTCCCCGACGGACCGGCGGTCTCCACGCAGGTTGGACCGGACGACTTCCTCCAGATCAGCTGGACGCCGGTCACGGGATCGGCGCCCGGTTTTCCGGTGCGGCCCATCGAGATCGCGGGCTACCAGGTGATCGTCGGCTCCTTCGAGGTCACGCTCCCTGCCACCGCGACGAGCGTGACGGTTCCTCCGGAGTACGTGGGCTCGCTCGGGCCGGGGCCGCACGGGTTCGAGGTCCTGGCGATCGAGGTCGGCCACAATCAGACGATCACCGCGGGCACCTTCACGCTTTAGGTCCCCGCCACCGCTCCTCCGCGGAGGCCCCCGCGCCGGGGCTTCTCCTCCACGACCCTCGCGCGCGTGGCGTCGCGACGCGGGGCTCGGAGGGTCCCGGCCGTCGAGACGCCCAGCGGTTCCCGTACGGACCCCGCCTCCCGCGCGCCCCATCCACGTTTCACATCCCCTTCCGGCGCCTTCCGCGAATCTGTTCCCTCCGGCCGACGCGGTGGTGAATGCCCTGAACCCCCTCGTGGTGAGTTTCGACGCGGTCACCCGGGACCTGGCCGGGAACCCGCTCGTCCCCGAGCTCTACGAGGTCATCGTCGAGGCGGACCACCCGACCCTCGGCGAGATCGCCTTCACCGTCGTCCTCGAGGGAGGCGTCGCGAACCCTTCCGCGACCGTTCCTCCCGAGTTCCTCCATCCCGGCATGGAGTACAAGCTGGAGGTGATCGCGCAGGCGGAGGGTGGAAACCGCACGATCTCGGAGGTCTCCTGGACGACGTCGCCCTAGCCCAAAGTTTGTTTCCCTCGCGGCGCCCCCGAACCGGCCGTCCGGTTCGGGGAGCGTCGGGGGAGGCGCCGGGTCGGCGGCTCCCGTCGGCCCTACGGATCGGCGAGCTCCAGCCCGACCGGGCAGTGGTCCGATCCCGGGACGTCGCTCGCGATCCAGGCCCGTCTCACCCTGGGGAGGAGGTCCTCCGAGACGAAGAACCCGTCGATCCTCCAGCCGACGTTCCGCTCCCGAGCCCGGCTCATCCCGTGCCACCAGGTGTAGGCGCCGCGCTTGTCGGGATGGAAGCGGCGGAAGACGTCGACGTAGCCCCTCGCGAGGACCTTGTCGATCCACTTCCGCTCGATCGGGAGGAACCCGGAGATCTTCTCGTTCTCCCTGGGGCGAGCGAGGTCGATCTCCCGGTGGGCGGTGTTCACGTCGCCGCAGACGACGACGCTCTTCCCCTTCCTCCGGAGCCGCTCCCAGCGGGCGAGGATCGCCTCGTAGAATTCGAGCTTGTACCGGAGCCGGTCCGGGCCCCTCTTCCCGTTCGGGAAGTAGACGTTGAAGAGGACGAAGCCGGGGAACTCCGTCACCACCGATCGTCCCTCCCGGTCGAATGCCTCGACCCCGAACCCGGGGCGCCAGGCGACCGGCGCGACTCTCGAGAAGGTCGCGACCCCGCTGTAGCCCTTCTTCTCGGCGCTCGCCCAGTAGG
>CBRGOK010000226.1:0-6303 GCA_967798035.1 uncultured bacterium | reverse complement strand
ACGGCAGCCGCAGCTTCCGAAACTGTCTCCGGTAGCGTCCCCGTAAGCTCCTTTCGAAGAAGGAGATGTGAGAGATGTGCGCCGATGCCCGGGTCTCCCCGGTGCCACGCAAGACTCGCTGCCGGCCGGTGGCCAGCCAGTGCCGGGCGGGAGTGGAGACCCGCCGGGCCCCTGCGAGAGGTTTCAGGCTGCCTCATCGCCTTCCTCCCCTCTCGAGATTCCCCGTGCAACTACGGGCAGATCGTCACTTCGACCCCGGGGGTGGCGGAGAAGCCCTGCGGGGCCCCCGGATCGAGCGCGATCCACTGGGCGTAGCCGGTCCCGCCCGCCAGGTTCGGGTCGTTCGGGATCGGCAGCGTGATCGAGGCCGTCCCCGCGCCGGGACCGACGCCGGAGACCGGGACGACGAGGAGGACGGGAGGTGGGACGGGGTTCACGAGGAGGGTGATCCCGAGGACCGGGAGGCTCGCGGGCGCCGACGCGATCGCGAGCGCCGCGAAGGTCCCGCCGAGGAGGCGGCGCGCCTCGACCCGGAAGGTCGGATTGCCGACGCGCGCGTGCCCGCCGTCCCAGTCGATCTCGGGCACGAATCCGCCGCTCGCCGCGGTGCCCGCTCCGTATCGACGAGGGACTCCGCAGGCGAGACGGAGGATTCGCAGGCCTCCCGACGGAGAGATGTCGGTGGCGTAGATCACGCCGGAGGGCTGGAAGGGGTAGGAACCCCACGCGCTGATCGACTCGAAGTGGCCGACCTCGACGGGAGCGCTCGGGTCCGTCAGGTCGAGGGCCCGCAGTCCGGCCGTGTAATGGGTGACGTGCAGGACCTTGTCGTCGACCAGGTGGGTCCCGTGGATCACCACGCCGGGCGTGAAATCGCTCCCGAGGGGGAGGGGCGCGGCGGGATTCGAGACGTCGTAGAGCTGGATCCACCCCCCGCCCGACTCGTCGGCCGTGACCGCCAGCGCGTCGGCGGCGTCCGCGACCGCGTTGTGCGTCGAGGCGAGAGGCGTCGCCGTCTGGCTGATCGTCGTCAGGGTCGGGAGCGACGCGACGTCGAGGAGGCGCATCTCCCCCGCCGCCGTGCAGGAGAGATAGGCGCGCCCGTTCTGGACGAAGGAGTCGTGGACGTAGGCGGAGGTGTAGGTCGCCAGAGGGGCCGGGTTGACCGGATCCGCGAGGTCGAGGATCTCCATCCCGGCGGTCGCCCCGTTGCAGTAGAGGCGCCCTGAGCCCCGGTCGACGGTGACGGTATGGGTGTTCGTCCACCCCGGGAGGGTGAAGGTCTGGACGAAGACGGGGGCGTCGGGGTCCGCGAGGTCGAGGATCTGGACCCCTCCGCCACCCTCCGTGACGACGTAGGCGTAGTGCTGATAGGTCGAGATCTCGCGCCACAGGCTCGGCGGACCGGGGAAGAATCCCTTCTCGACCGGATTCGAGGGATCGGTCGTCTCGACGATCCAGGTCCCGCCGAAGGTCCCGACCAGGGCGAACTCGCGGCCGCTCGCCGGTTCCCAGTAGCCGGAGACCCCGGAGTAGCCGAGGGTCCCCGGACGGGTCGCCTGGCCGAGGAGCTCGTAGTTGCGGACCGGCTGGTCGACGGGCCGGGACTCGGGGAACGGCTGGGCGAGGACCTCCCCGACGGCGAGGAGCGTCCCGGCGAGGGCGCAGGCGGTCGGCCTTCGCATCTCTCCCTCCTCGGGGCCGGAACGGTCTCCTAGAGGATCCTCGGCTCCCGGTACTCGCCGAACTCCTGGCGAAGGACGTCGCAGATCTCCCCGAGCGTCGCGTAGGCGTGGGCGGCCTCGAGGAACCGGGGCATCAGGTTCTCCTCCCCGCGGCAGGCGCGGCGCACCCCGTCGAGGGCGGCGCGGACCTTCCCCTTGTTCCGCGTCGACCGGAGGCGTCGGAGGCGCTTGACCTGCCCCGTCTCGACCTCGGGGCCGACCCTGAGGAGCGGGATGTCGACCGGCCCCTCCTCCTCGACGAAGCGGTTGAGGCCGACGACGGTCTTCCGGCCCGCCTCGACCGCCTTCTGGTAGCGGGTGGCCGCGAGGTGGATCTCGCGCTGGAAGTACCCCTCCTCCGTCGCCTTCGTCACGCCGCCGCGCTCCTCGATCTCGCGGAAGATCTTCCCCGCCCCGCGCTCCATCCGCCCTGTCAGGGCCTCGACGTAGTAGGACCCGGCGAGGGGGTCGATCGTGTGGGCCACCTCCGTCTCGTAGGCGAGGATCTGCTGCGTCCGCAGGGCGATCTTGACCGCCTTCTCCGTCGGCAGCGCGTAGGTCTCGTCCATCGAGTTCGTGTGGAGCGACTGCGTCCCGCCGAGGACGGCGGCGAGGGCCTCGTAGGCGGTCCGGACGATGTTGTTCTCGGGCTGCTGGGCCATCAGGGAGACGCCCGCGGTCTGGGTGTGGAAGCGCAGGCGCAGCGCCTCCGCGCGCGTCGCCCCGAACTCCTCCTTCAGGCGCCGGGCCCAGATCCGGCGGGCGGCGCGGTACTTCGCGATCTCCTCGAAGAAGTCGAGGTGGGAGTTGAAGAAGAAGGAGAGGCGCGGGGCGAAGTCGTCGACGGCGAGGCCGCGCGCGATCCCGCGGCGGACGTACTCGAATCCGTTCGCGAGGGTGAAGGCGAGCTCCTGGAGGGCGGTCGAGCCCGCCTCGCGGATGTGGTAGCCGCTGATCGAGATCGGGTTGAACTTCGGGGCGCGCTCGACGGCGAAGCCGAAGGTGTCGACGATGAGCCGGATCGCCGGCTCGATCGGCACGAGCCAGGCGTGCTGGGCCTGGAACTCCTTCAGGCAGTCGTTCTGGATCGTCCCCCGGACGTTCCCGAGGGGGACCCCCTGCTTCTCCGCGCACGCGAGGTAGAAGGCCCAGACGACCGGCGCCGGGCCGTTGATCGTCATCGAGGTGGAGATCCGCTCGAGGGGGATGTCCTCGAAGAGGGTCTCGACGTCGGCGAGCGAGGAGACGGCGACCCCGCAGAGCCCGACCTCCCCCCGCGCCCGGGGGTGGTCGGAGTCGTAGCCCATGAGCGTCGGGAAGTCGAAGGCGACGGAGAGCCCCGTCTGGCCGTGCTCGAGGAGGAAGCGGTAGCGGCGGTTCGTGTCGGCGGCCGTCCCGAAGCCGGAGAACTGCCGCATCGTCCAGAGGCGGCCCCGGTACATGTTCGGGTAGGGGCCCCGCGTGAAGGGGAACTCGCCCGGGAAGCCGAGGTCCCGCAGGACGTCGAGCGGGGGGGAGTTCGTCGGGTCGTAGAGGAGGTCGATCCCCTCCCCGGAGATCGTCGTGAAGTCGCGGGCGTCGGCCCGCACCGGCGCCGACTTCGCGCGGTGCTCCCAGCTCGCGCGCAGCGCGCGCAGTCGATCGTTCTCGCCGGTCATCTCGAACCTCGCTCGGTCTCGGCCTCGGGCAGGCTCGACCGCAGTCTTCCGAGGAACGCCCCCACGACCTCGTAGGGGCCGCTCCCCCCCCCGTCGAGCGCCTTCGCGATCGCGCGCCCGTAGCCCTTCTCCTCGAAGATCATAGCGCGCATTCCCTCCTCCGCGACCCTCCGGAGGTGCTCGATCCGCTTGCGCCGCCGCGTCTCCCCGAGCGCCTCCTCCCCCCGGAGGAAGGCCCGGTGGCGCTCGATCGCCTCGAAAAGCTCCCCCACCCCCGCTCCCGAGGCCGCGCTCACGCGGAGGACGGGGGGCCGCCAGGCCCTCCGGGGGGCGGCGAGCTCGAGGGCCGAGGCGAGGTCGGCGGCGAGGGCGTCGGCGCCGGGGAGGTCCGCCTTGTTCACGGCGAAGAGGTCGGCGATCTCCATCAGGCCGGCCTTCAGGGCCTGGACGCCGTCCCCCGACCCGGGCTGGAGGACTACGAGGACGGTGTCGGTCGCGGAGACGACGTCGTGCTCGGCCTGCCCGACGCCGACCGTCTCGACGAGGACCTCGGCGCATCCGAACGCGTCGAGGACGTCGCACGCCTCGACCGCGGCGCGCGAGAGCCCCCCGAGGGATCCGCGGGTCGCCATGGAGCGGACGAAGACCCCCTCGTCGTGGACGGCGGCCTTCATCCGGATGCGGTCCCCGAGGAGCGCCCCTCCCGTGAAGGGGCTCGTCGGGTCGACCGCGACCACTCCGACCGTCCTCCCCCGCTTCCGCGCCTGCTCGATGAGCCGGTCGACGAGGGTGCTCTTCCCCGACCCGGGGGGCCCCGTGACTCCCGTCCGGGCCGCCGCCCCGACCTTCCGGAAGATCCGGTCGTAGAGGGCCGGGAACGCCCCGTCCCCCTCCTCCGCGAGCGTGATGAGGCGCGCGCAGGCGCGCCGGTCGCCCGCGAGGAAGTCGCGGAGAAGCCCCTCCGCCTCCGCCCGGTTCAGGCCGGCTTGCCCGTAGGCACTTCGTCCCACCTCTCGGCCGCGCATGCCTCGACGAGGCGCCAGTCTACTCGCGCGTTGAGGTCGTCGGCGTTCCCGATGAAGGGGATGTCCCTCCCCTTCTTGCCGAGGACCCGCAGGATCGAGACGTAGGCCGCCCCCCGGATCCGCGGGCTCTCGTGCTCGCGGCGCACGGCGTCGGCGAGACGGCGCAGCGTCCGCCGGTCCCCGGTCGACTGGTAGAGGATTCCGAGGCAGGTCGAGGCGAAGCGCCGGACGTCCGGGTCGGGGTCGCGGTCGCAGAGTTCCTCGCACCGCTCGCGGTACTGGTCCATCTTCCAGTCGGACACGAGCACCTGGAGGGCGGCGCGGCGGACGGCGGGCTCCGGGTCCTCGAGGTAGGGCTCGACCCGGGCCCAGGCCATCACGTACCCCTCCCGCCCGAGGCGCAGGATCGTGCGGACGAGCTCCTCCCGCGGGACGTGCCCGGCCGCCAGCTCCTGGACGAGCTGCGCCAGGACCTGCTGGCGGGCGTGCTCGTCGGGCGGTCCGCCTCCGCGGCCCCGCCCGTATCCTTCCCTCGGCTCCTCGCGGCGCCGCCGCTCGAACGGCCTGGCGGGCCCCGCATTCCACGACCCATCCCTGTCGATCCCCGTCACCATGGTTCAGCGCTCTCTCTCTCGCTCTCTCTCTCTCTCGAGCCCGACCCGGCGGGGTCGGCGTGTCCGGTCGCCCGGGAACCCTCTCGCGTCCGGGGCGGGCGCAGGCCCCTGCGCTCCCCGGTCGGAATCGGGACCCCGGCCAGCCTCGACTGGGAAGCGCATTCTTAATGCCGACTGGGGCGGATTGGCAACCACCTTCCGAATCCGGGGAGCCCCACCCCTCCCGCTCACTGGAGGACCGCCCGCGCGATCACGATCCGCTGGATGTCGGTGACCCCCTCGTAGATCTCCGTGATCCGCGCGTCCCGGAGGTAGCGCTCGACGGGGAACTCCGTCGTGTACCCCGCCCCCCCGTGGATCTGGACCGCCTCGTCGGCCGCCCGGTTGCAGGCGCGGGAGGCGAAGCACTTCGCCATCGCCGCCTCCTTCGTGCATCGCGCCCCGCGGTCCCGCAGCCACGCCGCCCGGTGGACGAGGAGGCGGGCCGCGTCGAGGTCGGTCGCCATGTCGGCGAGCTTGAACTGGATCGCCTGGAAGCTCGCGATCGGCGTGCCGAACTGCTGGCGCTCCTTCGCGTACTTCGTCGAGGCCTCGAGGCAGGCCCGGGCGATCCCGACCGCCTGCGCGGCGATCCCGATCCTCCCCCCGTCGAGCGTGTCCATCGCGATCCGGAACCCGTCGTGGAGGGTTCCGAGGAGGTTCCCGGCCGGGATCGCGCACTCCTCGAAGTGGATCTCCACCGTCGAGGACCCCCGGATCCCCGTCTTGCTCTCCTTCTTCCCCGCGCGGAATCCCGGGACGGAGGGCTCGACGAGGAAGGCGGAGATCCCCTTGCCGCGCGGCGCCGCCGGGTCGGTCTTCGCGTACACGACGATCAGGCCCGCGCGGTCCCCCGTCGTGATCCAGATCTTCGAGCCGTTGAGGACCCACGCCTCCCCCCTCCGCTCGGCCCGGGTCCGCATCGCCCCGGCGTCGGAGCCGGCGTTGGGCTCGGTCAGGGCGTACGCGCCGAGGATCTCCCCCGAGGCGAGGCGGGGGAGGTAGCGCCGCTTCTGGTCCTCGGTCCCGAACCGGACGATCGGGGAGCCGAGGAGGGAGTTGTGGACCGAGAGGGTGACGCCGGTCGAGGCGCACGCCCGGTTCACCTCCTCGAGGACGACGGCGAGGGCGAGGTTCCCGAGGTTCGCGCCGCCGTACTCCTCCGGGATCAGCATCCCGAGGAAGCCGAGCTCGGCGAACCGGCGCATCGCCTCCTCGGGGAAGCGCTCCTCCCGGTCGAGGC
>CBRGOK010000225.1:0-6313 GCA_967798035.1 uncultured bacterium | reverse complement strand
GCCGGCCTGCGACGCTCCATTCCTCCCGGGAGAAGTAGACGGCGGCCGAGAGCAGGACGAGGAGGAGCCCCAGGCGGTGGGAGGGAGGGATCCGCGCCGTGCCCATCGCGGGTGAAAGATAGGAATCCTCCCCTCCCGGTCCCAGTTCCCGGCGGCGGGCTCACGGCGCGCGAGGGACTCCCGTAGACTGGCCGCCGCCTGCTCCCCCTCGATGGGACTCCTCCTCCTCCTCGCGCTCTCCTCCCCGGGCGACGGGCAGCCGATCGCCGTCCCCGACCTCTTCGCCCACGTCGAGTTCCTCGCCGACGACGCCCTCGAGGGGCGGCGGTCGGGGACCCGCGGGGCGGACCGCGCGGCGCGCTACGTCGAGTCGCGGTTCCGCGCGCTCGGCCTCGAGCCCGCGGGGGAGGGGGGAGGCTGGTTCCAGGAATTCGAGGTCCCGCTCGAGACGAGCGCCGGGGACTCCTCCTCCCTCGCCCTGAAACCGCCGGGAGGTCCCGCCGCCCCGCTCGCCGGCCGCCTCCAGCCCCTTCCCCTCTCCGCCTCCGCCGAGGCGGACGGCGAGGTCGTCTTCGCCGGGTACGGGATCACCGACTCCGAGTCGGGGCACGACGACTACACGGGGCTCGACGCCAAGGACCGGGTCGTCCTCGTCCTGCGCTTCGCCCCGGCGATGCAGGCGCGGGAAGACCCCCACGCGCCCGTCCGCGGGGCCGACCTCCGCGACAAGGTCCTCAACGCCCGCCAGCACGGCGCGACGGGGCTCCTCCTCCTCAACGGCTGGTCGCCCGCCGCCCCGGCCGACGACGCGTTCGATCCCTTCCGCGGCGCGGAGAGCGACGGCGGGATCCCCGCCCTGCAGGTTTCGAACGAGGCGGCCCTGGCGATCGCCTCGGCGGCGGGAATCGACCTGCGCGCGGCGCAGGCCGCGATCGACGCGGAGCGCAAGCCGCGCTCCGCTCCGCTCCCGGGCGTCCGCGTCGCCCTCAAGGCCGACGTGATCCGCCGGAAGGGGAAGGCGCGCAACGTCCTAGGCCTGCTCCGCGGGACCGACCCCTCCGCGGGAGGGGTCGTCGTCGGGGCGCACTACGACCATCTCGGGATGGGAGGGAGGGATTCCCTCGACCCGAAGGCGACCGGGGAGATCCACAACGGCGCGGACGACAACGCCTCCGGGACCGCCGCGCTCCTCGAGATCGCCCGTTCCCTCGCCTCGCGCGGGACGAGGCCGACCCGCAGCCTCCTCTTCGCCGCCTTCTCGGGCGAGGAGGAGGGGCTCCTCGGATCGAAGCGGCTCGTCGAGGAGACGCCCGCCGGCGTCGGCCCCTTCGCCGCGATGCTCAACCTCGACATGGTCGGCCGCAGCCACGGCGGGCAGGTGGACGTCGGAGGCGTGGGCACCTCCCCGCGCTGGAAGACCGCGATCGACGCGGCCGGGGCCGACCTCGGGCTCCAGCCGCGCCTCTCCGAGAGCGCGCGGGTCTCCTTCGGAGGGAGCGACCACGAGTCGTTCTACGGGAAGGGGATCCCGGTCCTCTTCTTCTTCACGGGAGCGCACGAGGACTACCACAAGGCCTCGGACGACGCCTCGAAGGTGAACGCCGCCGACGCCGCCCGCATCGCGACTCTCTGCGCGCGCGTCGCCTGGACGATCGCCTCGAGCGCGGAGCCGGTCCCCTTCTCGAAGACGGAGGACCCGAAGCCCGTCTCGGGAGGGGGGATGCGGGCCTGGCTCGGGACCGTCCCGGACTACGGCGCCTCCGACAAGGGGGTGCGACTCTCCGGCACGAGCGCGGGGAGCCCGGCCGAGAAGGCGGGCCTCGCGGCCGGCGACGTCGTGAAGCGGATCGGGGAGGTCAAGGTCGAGAACGTGCACGACCTCACCTTCGCGCTCGGGAAGTACCGGCCCGGCGAGGAGGTCGAGGTGGACTTCGAGCGCGGCGGGGAGGCGCGAACGATCAAGATCACCCTCGGCCGCCGCGGCGGGGGCTCGTAAGGCGGGCTCGGCGCCCTCTCTCGTGCCCATCCTCCCTCGGCCGGGATTCTCGACCCCGGTCGAATAAGTTCGCTTGTTTTTTTGACAGGGGGTGAAAACGTCTGTAATCTCCCGGCGTGCGGTCGCGACCCCGGTACCTCGTGCCCCAGATCGAGGGGGACCTCCGCCGGAAGATGGTCTTCGTTGCTGGACCGCGACAGGTGGGGAAGACGACGATGGCGCGGGGGTTCCCGGACGCGGGGAAGGGGTATCTCAACTGGGACGTGGCGGAGGACCGGGAGCGGATCCTGCGCCGGGAACTTCCAGTCTCCCCGCTCTGGGTATTCGACGAGATCCACAAGTACCGGTCGTGGAGGAATCTCCTGAAAGGCCTCTTCGACGGGCGCTCCGCGCGACAGCGGATCCTCGTCACCGGGAGCGCGAGGCTCGACCTCTACCGTCGCGGGGGGGACTCGCTTCAGGGGCGCTACCACCTCCTCCACCTCCATCCGCTCTCCTTCGCGGAGGTCGCGGGACGCTCCCAGGGAGATCTCGAGCACCTGCTCACCCTGGGGGGGTTTCCCGAGCCGTTCCTCGGCGGTTCCGAGGTCGAGGCGAGGCGGTGGTCGCGCGAGTACCGCAACCTCCTCATCCGGGAGGAGATCGTCGGCCTCGAGAGGATCCTCGACCTGGGGAACCTGGAGCTCCTCGTCCTGCGCCTGCCGGACCTCGTGGGCTCGCCGTTGTCGATCAACGCCCTGCGGGAGGACATCCAGGTGAGCCACAAGACGGTCGCGAATTGGATCGGGGCGCTGGAGCGGCTCTTCGCGGTCTTCCGAATCGCGCCGTACGGCAGCCCGAGGATTCGGGCCGTGAAGAAGGCCGCGAAGCACTACCACTTCGACTGGACGCTCCCCCCGCAGCCCGCGCAGAGGTTCGAGAACCTGGTCGCCTCCCACCTCCTCAAGTGGGTCCACTTCGAGCAGGAGTCGAAGGGACGGGACCTCGAGCTCAGCTACTTCCGGGACACCGACGGGCGCGAGGTCGACTTCGTCGTGACGGAAGCCCGGGCGCCGATCCTCCTCGTCGAGGCGAAGGGATCGGACGCCCCGGTCGATCCGAGCCTGCGCTACCTCAGGGCTCGCGCCGGCAGGTGCGCGGCCTGGCAGGTCTCGGCGACCGGAAGGAAGGACTTCGAGACGCCGGAGGGGATCCGCGTCGCCCCCGCCCGCGTGTTCCTCGCAACCCTCGTCTGATCTCTCCGGTGGGGGGGAGGGAATCGCGGGTCCCGATGATTCTGGGAACCGGTCACAGCCTGTGACCGGTTCAACGCCGCGACCTCCGATCGGGTGAGGCGGAACATGAAGTCCCGGGGAAAGCGATGCCGGTTTCGCTTCACCGCCTGATTGAGGACCTTTGTCCTCACCCCGTAGAGGGCGGCGAGATCGGCGTCGAGCATGACTCTCTGGCGCCGGAGGACCGCGATCGTCCGGCAGATCGTCGCGACGGCCGCGTCTTCCGAAACGAGGGACCCTCTCCCTCCCTTCCCCATCGTCCTCCCATGGTCCGGGAGGCGTCGGAGGTCACGGGGTTCGCGCGCCCCTCGGCCGGGCGCGTTCTAGGGCGTGAAGGTCCGGTAGAAGACCGCGCCCGAGACCGCGGCCCGCAGCGCGCGCCCGTCGACGATCGAGTCGAACCGCACCTCCTCGGCGGAGTCCTCGTCCGCGGCCCGGAAGAGGCCGGGCGAGGCCTCGACGAGGAGGACCTCCGGCCCGTGCGGGTAGAGGAGGAAGAGCCGGCCGCGGCGCAGGACGACGCGGAAGTTGCTCATCCAGGGGGAGTAGGACCGGTAGTGCCCCTGGTACGCGTGCCACGCCTCGGGAGGAGCGGGGGAGGGAGGCGGAGTTCCCCCTTCGCGCTCGAATGTCTCCGCGCCATGCGTCGCGCGGACGACCTTCTCCCCCTCGCGGAGGAACCGGAGGAGGAAGAGGGCGAAGTCGGGGTGGTTCGCCAGGAAGGCGTCCTTCCCCCTCGGCTCCAGCGCGATCCGCTCGGAGCCGGCGAGGAGGAACAGCTCCTCTCCCTTCGCCTCGAGCGCCAGGGTCTTCCCCTCGGCGCTCCGGAAGTGTCCCGCGTACTCGCTCGCCTTCTCTACCCGCGTCGGCGAGGGTGAATTCGGGAGGGGGGGAAGCGCCTTCCCCGCGATCGCCGCGATCACCGCCTCCCGGGCGAACTTCGCGATGGCGCCCGGGTCGCCCGGGCCGTTCACGAGGGCGACCGCTCCGACCCCCGCGTCGAGGTCGCCGGTGAATCCGCAGGAGTAGCCGACCATCCCGCCGCCGTGGGCGATCCGGGTCCTCCCCTCCTTCTTCCCGACGCTCATCCCGTAGGCGTAGTACTCCTCCTCCTCTCCGGGGACGGGGCGCGACAGGAAGAGTTCGAAGCTCTCCTTCGAGAGGATCCTCCGTTCCGTCCCGGCGCCGCGGTTCAGGAGCATCCTCAGGTAGGCGGCGAGGTCCGTGGCCGTGGCCGAGATCGAGCCGTCCCCGGCGCCGTACTCGAGCCAGGTCGCCTCGACGAGGGGGTGGGAGACGTGCGCCGGGCGGTCGTCGTAGAGGGGCGTGTAGCCGACGGCGAGCCGCGGGCGCGTCTCGTGGGTGAAGCAGGGGACGCTCGAGGACATCCCGAGCGGCTCGAGGACGCGACGGCGGAGCGCCTTGGGGTAGGGCTCCTTCCCCACCGCCTCGGCGAGGTACCCGAGCACCTGGTAGCCGACGTTCGAGTAGGCGAAGGTCTTGCCGGGGGGGCTCCCCATCTCCCGTTCCTCGAGAGCGGCGGCCTGGAAGAGGGAGGAGGGGATGTCGTCCCGGTCGCGCGGGAGTCCGGATCGGTGCGTGAGGAGGTCGTGGACCGTGGCCGGCTCGAACCGGGACTGGACCTTGAACCAGGGGAGGAAGGTCGAGACGGGCTTGCGCAGGTCGAGCTTCCCCTCCTCGCGCAGCTGGAGGAGGACGATCGCCGTGAAGGACTTCGAGGTCGAGCCGATCTCGAAGAGCGTGTCGGGCCGGACCGGAGCGCGCGTCTTCAGGTCCGCCCAGCCGTAGTTCGCGGCGCGCAGGAGCCCCTCCTTCGACGTGACGGCCAGCGCGAGGCCCGGGGTGCGCTCCTCCTTCATCGAGCGCTCGACGAACCGGTCGATCGCCTCCCAGGCGCCCGCGAGCCGGTCGTCCTTCGCCTGCGTCCAGGCGGGCGGGGGGAGGATCGCGAGGAGGAGGAGCGAGGCGGACGGACCGAGGGCTCGATGCATGGGCGATCGCTCGCGGGGGCGAGCCTAGCGGCGCCCGGGGAGGGGAGCACGGGGGGCGGCCCGGGAAGGCGGCAGGGGCAACCCGGGCTCCCGGCCGTTAGCCTTCTCGCCCCCCTCCGAGAAGGGAACGGTCCTTCCCCATGCTCCTCCTCCTGGCCCTCGCCTCCTCCCTCTCCCTTCCATCCGGCCGCGGCGTCATCCCCTACCCGATCCACCGCGAGACGCTCGAGAACGGCCTGCGGCTGATCGTGATCCCCATGCCGTCCGAGGGGCTCGTCGCCTACTGGACGGTCGTCCGCACCGGCAGCCGCGACGAGGTGGAGGAGGGGTGCACCGGCTTCGCCCACTTCTTCGAGCACCTCATGTTCAAGGGGACGGAGAAGTTTCCGAACGTCGAGTACGACCGGATCGTCGCCTCGATCGGCGCGGACTCGAACGCCTTCACGAGCGACGACATCACGGCCTACCACCTCTCCTTCTCGAAGGAGGACCTCCCGAAGGTGGTCGAGATCGAGGCCGACCGCTTCCAGTCCCTGAAGTACGCCGAGCCGGAGTTCCGGACGGAGGCGGGCGCCGTGTACGGGGAATACCGGAAGAACCGCACCGACCCGGAGGAGGTCCTCGACGAGGCCGTGCGCGCCGCGGCGTTCGAGCGCCACACCTACCGCCACACGACGATCGGGTTCGAGGCCGACATCCAGAAGATGCCGGAGCGATACGCCTACTCGAAGGACTTCCTGCGCCGCTTCTACCGCCCGGAGAACGTCGTCCTCCTCGTCGCGGGGGACGTCGAGCCGCAGCCGACGTTCGCCCTGCTGCGGAGCGCCAA
Organism: uncultured bacterium; assembly: GCA_967798035.1. Classification (GTDB taxonomy): domain Bacteria; phylum Planctomycetota; class UBA1135; order UBA1135; family JAKEFM01; genus JAKEFM01. Next base: position 202 of record CBRGOK010000225.1, on the reverse strand, counting down.
CGCCGGCTGGAAGAAGGGGTACGAGGCGCCGAAGGTCGAGGAGGAGCCCCCGCAGGCGGGGGAGAAGAGGATCGACGTCCCCTTCGACGGGAAGACGCTCCCGACCCTCATGCTCGCCTTCCGGGGGGAGCGCTTCCTCCCGGGGGACCGGACGATGGTGGCCGGGGACATCCTCGGCGACCTGGCCTTCGGCGAGACCTCC
>CBRGOK010000224.1:0-6331 GCA_967798035.1 uncultured bacterium | reverse complement strand
GCTGGAAGCGCCGGACGACGCGGCCGGCGTCGAGGCCGTGCGCGCGCTCGCGGGCGAGCTGGCCAAGGGCGTGCGCGGACAGGCGTAACGGATCGGGACATTTCATACAGGTCACTCGAACGGGTGGACCTGGGGTCGGGGGGGGGGCGAGGGTCTGCCGCCCCGGCGACCGGACGATGGGCGCGCCGGCGACGATCGTCCACGCGGAGCGCTCGGCGGCCCTCGCGTCGCGGCTCTTCGGAGGCCCCGGCGGCGGTCACGAGCTCCTCCTCTTCCTCGTCGACCTGCGCCCGTGCGCCTACGACCTCGCGCGCTTCAACCGGGCCGCGGGGCGCGCGGAGCGCTCCAGCTTCAAGTCCTTCGTCACGCTCTCGAGCGGGGCCGTCCAGAGCCTCGAGCGGAACTTCGGCTCGATCTGGAGCTTCCTCGAGGCGGCGGCGTCCCCTCCTCCTCCGAGCCCGGCCTGAGCGACCGCCCTCGTCCGGGGAGGAGGGCTCCACCTCCCCCCGCGGACTCGCCGAAGAGGGGTCCCTCATGAAGCACCTCCCCTCCGCGACCCTCGTCCTCCTCTTCGCCGCGACGGCCTTCTCCGGCGCGCGCGGGCCCGAGACCGCCTCGCGCTTCGTCGACGCGGCCAACGGCTACTCGATCGAGCCCCCCGCGTTCCCCAAGGCGCCCGCCGGCACCGCGTGCCAGACCGCCGCCTTCCTCGCGCCTGCGGAGGGCGGCTTCGCGCCGAACGTCAACATCCAGATCCAGGGGAACGCGACCTCCCTCGAGGAGTTCATCACGGCCTCGCGGGCCCAGTTCAAGGAGTACGGCCTCAACCTCCTCTCGGAGGAGAAGCGGAAGGTCTCGGGGAAGGAGGCCGTCGCCTTCGACTACGAGGGAGACGTGCAGGGCACCCCCCTCCGCTTCGCGGCTCTCGCCGTCGGGGTCGGCGGCCGGGTGATCCTGGTGACCGCGACGACGCCGAAGGAGTCGTTCGGGACGCACGAGAAGGCGATTCGCGCCTGCCTCGGGAGCCTCCAGCTCGAGAAGCCGTGACCCGCGGGCGCCCCGGGCCGCGCGCGCGCCCGATCTCCGGGGCTACGACCCCGGTTTCACCGAGACGTCGAAGCGGACCGTGAAGGCGGCGGAGGGGTGGCGGTTCGACCAGGCGACCGTCCACCGGCCGTCGGCCGTGACCTCCAGGGTCCCCTCGTCCGCCTTCTTCTCGGCGCCGGCGAGGACTCCGTGGGCCTTCGCCCGGTCGGGGCCGCAGACCGTGAAGTCGAGGACCTCGGCGGCGAGGTCCGCCGGCCCCTCGACGATCGACCAGCTCCAGCGGATCCTCTCCCCCTTCTTCGCCTGGAAGGTGAGCGGGAGGATCTGGTAGGGCGGGACCTCCTCGGTCCCCTCGCCCGCGAGCCGGGAGAGCGCGTCCGAGGCGGGCGCCGGGGGCTGGGCGAGGAGCGCCTCGAGCTTCCTCCGCGCCTCCTCCGCGTCGGACCGCGCCCTCGTGACCTCCGACTCGCGCTGCTGGAGCGCGGTCTCGAGCTGCTTCGTGCGGCCCGCCCCGTCGGCGAGCCGCTTCTCGCTCGCGTCCGCGGCGCTCTTCGCGCGCCCGAGCTCCTCCGCCACCCTCGCCCTCTCCTGCTCGGCGGCGGCGAGGGCCGACTCCTTCGCCGTGATCGTGTCCCTCGCCGCGGCGAGCTCCTTCTCGATCGAGGACGCCCTCGTCTCGGTCTCGGAGGCGCGGCGGGAGGCCTCGTCCTTCGCCCGGTTCGCCGCGGAGAGGTCGCCCGAGAGCTTCAGGGCGTCCTTCTTCGCGCTCTCCAGGTCGGCCTGGGCCCGTAGGAGGGCGGCCTTCGCGGCCTCGTGTTCCTTGCGGCTCGGCCCGCAGGCGGCGAGGGCGACGAGCGGGATGAGCGCGACGAGACGGTTCTTCAAGGCGTCTTCCTCTCTTCTCTCCACTCCCCCACGGTCCAGACCCAGCGCCCCTCGTGCTCCATCCAGCATCCCGGGACCCAGAGGACCCCGGTGCGCGGCGGCGTCACGAACTCCCCGCCCCTCCACTCCCAGCCCAGCTCCGTCGGCGCCCAGTGGCCGCCGATCCAGAGCTGGCCCGGCTCCGGCGGAGGGCCGGGGAACTCCGCCCTCTCGGCGGGCGGCGGGACGTCGCTCAACAGGGGAGCGGGGGGCTCCTCCCGCCGCAGCGCGCTGCAGCCGGCGAGGAGGAGAGAGGCGAGAAGGGGGATCCGGAGCGGCATGTCCTCACCTCCGCGGGAGAAGGGCGGTTCGAGCGGGCGGGAGTATAGCCACCTCATACGCGACGACGGCCAGGGAGGTTGGTGATCCATCCCGTCACCCCCGCCTCGCCCGCGGCGGCCCTGTCCGCCTCCGTGTCGAGGGAGTAGGCGAAGAGCTCGACCCCCGCCGCCCGGATCTCCGCGAGGACGGGGAGCCGGAAGAGGGAGCGCTCGACGGTCACCAAGTCGGGTCGCTGCGCCAGGGCGAGGGAGGCGGGGAAGGGGCTCTCGAAGGTGATCCCCCTCGGCAGGGCGGGGGCCCGCTCCGCGGCGCGGGAGACCGCCTCGGGGGAGAAGGAGATCAGGGCGAGCGCGCCTCCCGGATCGGGGGGGCCGACCTCGAGGAGGATCGCGTCGAGGAGGGGGATCGCCTCCTCCGGGCGATCGACCTTCGCCTCGACCATGACCCCGGCCCGCCCGCGGCAGAGGTCGAGGAGGTCCCGGAGGAGGGGCACCCCCTCTCGACCCGAGCCGCCGCGGAGCCGCAGGCCCCGGATCTCCCGCAGCGTCCGCTCCCGGAAGGGCCCCGACCCGTCGGTCGTCCGGTCGAGAGTCTCGTCGTGGTGGAGGAGGACCGCGCCGTCCGCGGTCAGGCGGGCGTCGCACTCGACGGCGTCGGCCCCCCCACGGAGGGCGGCCTCGAATGCGGCGAGGGAGTTCTCGGGGGCGGCGAGCGGGGCCCCCCGGTGGCCGACGAGGAGGGGGCGGGGGCGGTCGGGGAGGAAGGGGCGCACGGGCGCGGGATTATCCTCGGGACGGCCGCCGGAAAAGGCGTTTCAATCTTCCCCCCTCCGGGCCGATAAAGAGCGCGCGGTGGACTGGCTCCGACTGTCGAAACTCTCCCCCAGGGAGATCCGAAGGCTCCAGGAGGCGAAGCTGCGGAAGCTCCTCTCGGAGCAGATTCCCTTCTCGCGGCACTACCGGACCCTCTTCGAGCGCGAGCGGATCGACCCGCGGAAGGTGAGGACGATCGAGGACTTCCGCAAGCTCCCCTTCACGTCGAAGAAGGACCTCCTCCCGACCGACGACAACCCGGAGCGCTCGCTCGACCTCATCCTGCGGCCGGATCCGAAGCTCCTGCGCGAGCACTGGCCGCGGATGCGCCTCCTCGGGCTCCTCGCGCGCGGGCGCGCCAGGGCCCTCGCCCACCTCGAGCGCGAGTACCGGCCGATGTTTGCGACCTTCACGACCGGTCGCTCCGCGGCCTCGATCCCGTTCCTCTACTCGAAGCGCGACATCGAGGTCCTCCAGACGGCGGCCGCCCGCCTCCTCTACGTGCACGGGCTGACGCGCGAGGACCGGATCGTCAACCTCTTCCCCTACGCCCCCCACCTCGCCTTCTGGGCGACGGCCCTCGGGGGGCTCGAGACCGGCTCCTTCGTCCTGGGGACCGGCGGGGGGAGGGTGATGGGCTCGACGGCGACCGTGCGCCTGATCCAGAAGTTCAAGGCCTCCGGCCTCGTCGGCGTCCCCGGGTTCGTCTACCACTGCCTGCGGAGGGCGAGGGAGACGGGGGTCGCCTTCCCCCATGTGCGGACCGTGATCCTCGGCGCGGAGAAGCTCCCCGACGCCCTGCGCAAGAGGATCCGGGAGACGCTCGGGGAGATGGGCTCGAAGGACGTCGCGGTGATCGGGACCTACGGGTTCACGGCGGCGGGGTGGGCGGGGGGGGCGTGCGGGGGCGGGTTGGGGGGCGGCTACCACCTCTACCCCGACCTCGCCTTCCTCGAGATCGTCGACCCGGAGACCGGGGAGCCGCGGGGCCCGGGCGAGGACGGGGAGATCGTCTTCACCCCGCTCGAGGGACGCGCCACCACGGTGCTGCGCTACCGGACCGGGGACATCTCGAAGGGGGGGATCGTCGAGGAGCCCTGCCCCGCCTGCGGCCGGACGATCCCGCGGCTCTCCTCCGCGATCGGGCGCCGGAGCAACGTCGCCGACCTCCGGCTCGTCAAGGTGAAGGGGACCCTCGTGAGCCTCGACGCCGTCGCCGCGGTCCTCGGCTCCTTCCAGGAGGTCGAGGAGTGGCAGGTCGAGCTGCGGCGCGCGAACGGCGACCAATACGGGCTCGACGAGATCGTCGTCTACGCCGCCTTCGGGAACGGGACGCACCCCGAGGCGTTCGCCGCGCGGCTGCGGGAGGCGATGCGCGAGGCCTGCGAGGTCGCCCCGAACCGGGTCGAGATCCTCCCCCTGCCGGTCCTCCTCGAGAAACTCGGGATGGAGACGGAGATGAAGGAGAAGCGGTTCGTGGACCTCCGTCCGAAGGAATGAGCGGCGCGGGGCGACCCGCGATCTTCGGCGGGGTGCGGACCCCCTTCGCGCGGGCAGGGACCGACCTCGCCGCCCTCTCGGCCTCCGACCTCGGGAACCTCGTCGTGCGCGAGACCCTCGCCCGCGCCGGACTCGACGGCTCGGAGCTCGACGAGGTGATCCTCGGCTGCGTCGGCCCCGACGCGGGGGAGGCGAATCCCGCGCGCGTCGCGGCGATCCGGGCCGGGGTGCCGGTCCGGGTCCCGGCCGCCACGGTGGGACGCAACTGCGCCTCGGGGTTCGAGGCGGTCACGTCGGCCGCCGACCGCCTCGCGGCGGGGCGCGGCTCCCTCTATCTCGTCGGGGGGACCGAGTCGATGTCGAACTACCCCCTCTCCTATCCCCGCGAGTTCGCCCGGATCCTGGCGCAGGCGAGCCGGGCGCGGGGCCTCCCCGCGAAGGTCGCCGCCTTCGCGCGGCTGCGGCCGAGCTCCTTCAAGCCGCGCGTCGCGATCCTCGAGGGGCTCACCGACCCGACCTGCGGGATGATCATGGGGAAGACGGCGGAGCGGCTGGCGCTCGAGTTCCGGATCCCCCGCGGGGAGCAGGACCGATTCGCCTGCGAGAGCCAGAACCGCGCCGAGCGGGCGCGGGAGGCCGGGCGGCTGGCCGAGGAGACGCTTCCGGTCTTCGCCCCCGAGGACGGGGCGCAGGGGCCTCCGCGCTACCGCGAGGTGCGCTCGGACAACGGGATCCGCCCCGGCCAGTCCGAGGAGGCGCTCGCCCGCCTGCGCCCCTACTTCGAGCGGCGCCACGGGACGGTGACCGTCGGCAACTCGAGCCAGGTGACGGACGGGGCCTGCGCGCTCCTCCTCGGGGACGAGGAGCGCGGCCGGGCGCTCGGCCTCTCCCCCCTCGGCTACCTGCGCGGGTACGCCTACGCGGGGTGCGCCCCCGAGCGGATGGGGCTCGGCCCCGTCTTCGCGACGTCGCGCCTCCTCGAGCGCGAGGGGGTCTCCCTAGCGGACCTCGACCGGATCGAGATGAACGAGGCCTTCGCCGCGCAGGTCCTCGCCTGCCTCCGGGCTTTCGCCTCGGACCGCTTCGCCCGCGAGGAGCTCGCCCGCCCCCGGGCCCTCGGCGAGATCGACCCCTCCCGGCTCAATCCGAACGGCGGGGCGATCGCCCTCGGCCATCCGGTCGGGGCGACGGGGGCGCGGCTCCTCCTGACCCTCCTCCTCGACCTGCGGCGCGGCGGAGGCCGGCTCGGCCTCGCCACCCTGTGCGTCGGCGGAGGACAGGGAGGGGCCCTCCTCGTGGAGGCGGCGTGACGGAGGCCGTCGGGATCGGGCCGTCCGCGACGGCGGCGCCCCCGGCCACGCCCGCGGCCGAGCGGGTGGCGCTGGAGACGACGCCCCGCGAGGTGCTTCTCGCCCGGTTCCTCCCGGCCGCCGGGGACAAGGTCGTCAAGATCGACCTCCCGTTCGCCGAGGCTCTCGAGGCCCTCCTCCAGCGGATCGAGCGCTCGAGCCCCCGCGGCATCGTCTTCCTCGGACCGGGCCCCGGCCTGTTCCTCGCCGGGGCCGACGTCGCCCTCATCCGGGACCTGCGCGATCCGGTCGAGGCGCAGCGCCTCGCGGCGCGGGGACAGAAGATCTTCGAGCGGATCGCCCGGCTCGGCCCCCCCACGCTCGCCGCGATCTCGGGGGCGTGCCTCGGGGGCGGATTCGAGCTGGCGCTCGCCTGCCGCTGGCGGATCGCCTCGGATCACCCGAAGACCCGGATCG
>CBRGOK010000223.1:0-6351 GCA_967798035.1 uncultured bacterium | reverse complement strand
GCGCCCCCGTCGTCGACGGGATACGACCGCCCCGCGCCCGCTCCCGCGCGGCCGTGGGGCCCGCCCGAGCGGAAGCACCTCTACGAGGGATCCCGCGGGGTGGCGCGGGGCTTCTCCGCTCCCGGGCGCCGCGAGCCCGCGCCCGCTCCCGCCTCGATCCGGGCTCCCCTCCCGCCGCCCCCGCCCCTCCCCTCGAGGACGCCCGAGGAGATGATCGCCGACTACCTCGCCTCGACCGTGGGCCCGCCCGTCGTGAACGTCGGCCGCACGGCGGACGGACGGCCGCGGTACTCGGGGTGGGCGGCGGACCTCGGGCGCGAGGTCGCCCCGGGCAAGCGCAGCCTCGACCTCCGGACGGAGCGGGACCTGGTCGCCCTCCTCTTCCTCGGGGCCGCGGCCTCCCTGACCGGCGGGTACCGCTCGGCGAGCGACCTCCTCGCGGAGCTCTTCTCCGCGAACCTCGTCACGATGTCGTTCTGGCGCGACCAGGGGACGCTCCTCAAGGTCGGGGCGCCCAAGCGCATCCCCGTCCCGCAGCCGCTCCAGATCGCCCTCCACGTGATCGCGCGCAACGAGGCCGACATCCGCGGCGTCCTGCAGTTCGACGACATCCTCGCGGGGAAGACCCCCTCCCTCGACGTCGAGAAGGTCTACCGCGTCCTCATGTCGGAGAAGATGGAGCTCCCCCGCTACTGGCAGGGTCCGTTCAAGCGAAACCGCCGCCACCGCAAGCTCCTCCCCTCCCGCCTCGGCCGCGTCCTCGTCGTGCGGATCCCGACCCTCCTCCGCGAGCTCCACCTCCAGGGGGTCGTCCAGGTCGATCCGGCCGAGTGCTGCACGGCCGACAAGCCGGTGCGGCGCGCGCTCTACGCCGCGGGCATCCACGTCAAGAAGCCCGTCAACCGGATGCTCTCCCTGCGCGAGAACTCCCGCGCGACCTTCGAGCGCTTCGGGGAGCTGTTCGAGATGCCCCTCCTCCTCTACGGCCGCACCTGGAGACGGGGCTAGGCGGCGAGGGTCGATGGGAGGGCGGGGCGGGAGGCCGGCGCGGTGAAGGCGCGGCACGTCGTCTTCGCCCTCCTCTCCGGCGCGGGCGCCGCCGGAGTCGTCCTCTGGCACTACGGGAGCGCCGAGAAGGATCGCCGCATCCGCGCCCTGGAAACCCAGGTCCGCGACCTCGGCGAGAGGCTCGAGCGCGTGAAGGCCTCCTCGATCGTTGCAGAGGCCCAAGTCGTCGCTTCCGTCCCCGACCCGGGCGGGAAGGGCTCCCGCTGGACGATCCGTTTCACCGAGTTCGACCGCGAGGGACGCCCCGTCACGGCCGTCCCCGACTTCGAGGTCGTCGGGGAGGAGGCCTACTTCGACGCGCTCTCCCTCGAGTTCCCGGAGAAGTTCCTCGAGCAGGGGGACGGCCTCCGGGGGAAGTCCCTCCTCCTCTTTCGCCGCGCCTTCGGCGACAGGCAGGAGCCGGCGGACGGGCCGCCCCTCTGGAAGGGAACCGGGGACGAGATCCCGCCCGTCTACCGCCCCTCGACCGTCGCGACGACGCCGGAGGCGCTCGAGTTCGAGCGCGTCCTCTGGAGGCGCTTCTGGGCCCTCGCCTCCGACCCGGAGGCGGCGAAGCGGGAGGGGGTTCGCGCCGCGGCGGTAAAGGCGGTCGCCGTCCGCCCGCAGCTCGGGCAGGTCTACCGCCTCACGCTCCGGCACGCGGGCGGGCTCTCGATCGAGCCCCTCTTCGGCCCGGCCGCGCTCGGGAAGCGCTGAGCCCTTCCGCGACCGCCGCCACGTCGTGTCCCTCCGCCCGAAGGGCGCGCACGACGCCGAAATCGCAGCTCTCGTCGGCGAGGAACCGCATCCCTCATCGGCTCGCGCGCTTTCGAGGCGAGCCGAGAAGGACCGTTTCCTCGTGAGCGAGGGTGTCCGCGGCGTAGGCGAGGGCCGCCTGGATGTCCCGGCGGGTCAGGCGCGGATAGGCGTCGAGCAGGTCGGCCTCGCGAGCGCCCTCGCTGAGCTTGCGGAGAATCAACTCGACCGGGATGCGCGTACCCCGGATGACAGGCTTTCCCAGCATGATCCTGGGATTCACCTCGATCCGATTCGTCGAGGCCATCGATCCGATTCTAGCGGGCTGCGCCGGCCGGGGCCTGCTCGGCCCGCCCCGGCCGTCGCAGACCTCCGCTGGCCGGCGGCCGAGTCGCGCCGGAAACCGAGGACTCCCCGGGCGGGGGCGGGCGACCGCGGGCTTTCGTCGGGGACCGAGGGGGCGAGAATGAGCCCATGGACGAGCTCCTGCGCTGGCGCGCGCAGTTCCCGATCCTCGAGAAGTCGGTCTACCTGATCAGCCACTCCCTCGGCGCGATGCCGAAGGGGGCGCTCGACGGACTGCGGGAATTCGGGGAACTCTGGGCGACCCGCGGCGTGCGGGCGTGGAGCGAGGGGTGGTGGGAGAGCCCGCGCGCGGCCGGGGACCGGATCGCCCGCCTCCTCGGCGCGCCGGCGGGGTCGGTCGCGATGCAGCCGAACGTCTCCTCCGCGCAGGCGATCGTCGCCTCCTCCTTCGACCCGGGGGGCCCGAGACGGAAGTTCGTCCTCTGCGCCGAGGACTTCCCCTCGGTCCTCTACGTCTGGGAGCGCCAGCGCCGGCTCGGGTTCGAGGTCGTCCTCGTCCCCGCCCGCGACGGCCTTTCGATCCCGCTCGAGGGGATCCTGGACGCGATCGACGAGCGGACGGCGCTCGTCGCCGTGAGCCAGGTCTTCTACAAGACGGCGGAGGTCCTCGACCTCGCCCGGGTCGTCGAGAAGGCCCACCGCGTCGGCGCCCTCGTCCTCGTCGACGCCTATCAGGGGATCGGCACGGTCCCCCTCGACGTCGGGGCGCTGCGTCTCGACTTCGTCGTCGGGGGCTCGGTCAAGTGGCTCTGCGGCGGGCCGGGGGCAGCCTACCTCTACGTCCGCCCCGACCGGCTTCCGAACGTCGAGCCCCGGATTACCGGATGGGCGGCGCACGCGCGGCCGTTCGCGTTCGAGGGGCCGCCGATCGACTACGCCCCCGACGCGAGGCGGATGCTCACGGGGACGCCGGCGGTGCCGGCCCTCTACGCCGCGCGGGCCGGCCACGAGATGGTGGCCGAGATCGGCGTCCAGAGGATCCGGGAGAAGTCCCTCCGCCAGACGGCGCGGCTCGTCGCCCTCGCCGAGGAGCGCGGCCACCGCGTCGTCTCCCCCCGCGAGCCGGCGAGGAGGGGAGGCTCGGTCACGATCGACCTCCCCCACGGCGACGCCCTCGTCGCGGCGCTGGGCGCGCGCGAGATCCTCGTCGACTACCGCCCCGGAGCGGGCGTGCGCGTCTCGCCCCACTTCTACACGAAGGACGAGGAACTCGATCTCTGCCTCCGCGAGGTGGACCGCATCCTCGAGACGAAGGCCTGGGCCCCCTTCGCGGGGCGCGGGGCCGCCCACTGAAGCGGTGGGGAACGTCGAGAGCAGCGTGCTGGTCAACGCCTTCGTCCCCCGCGTCTTCTCCTTCCTCTGGCCCGAGAAGGTCGGGGCCTGGTACGCCTCGGCGAACGGGACGCGCGTCGAGGTCGTCTCGGCCGGGGGGATGGGGCCGGGGGCTCGCCTGCGGATCTCGGGGGAGTCGCGCTTCGGGCCGAGGGCGTACGAGGCGGAGGTGCTCGAGTGGGAGCCGCCGAACGCCTTCGCGTGGCGGGTGGTGCGCGGGGCTCCTCCGGGAGAGGTGGGACTGCGGTGCGAGGCGGAGGGGAAGCGCACGCGCGTGACGATGCGGCACCGATACGCCGTCCGCCCCCCGCTGATCGGCGCGCTCCTCGACCGGTGGCTCGTGCGCCCCCGCGTCGAGGCGGTCGACCGCGAGGCGGTCGAGAACCTGAAGGCCCTCGCCGAGGGACGCCGGGGCTGTCCCTGACCGCGGGGGGAAGGAGATCGAATGGGCTACTTCGGCGCCTCCGGCGCACCGGACCTCTCCTACGCTTCCTACCTCCGCGTGGCGGACCTCCTCTCGCAGCAGCGCTGCGTCTCGGAGCCGGCGGAGCACGACGAGCTGCAGTTCATCGTCGTCCACCAGGTCTTCGAGCTCTGGTTCAAGCTCCTCCTCCACGAGCTCGACGCCGTGGGCGTCCGCCTCGCCGCGGGGGGGGACGAGGACGTCCGGGAGGCGGCGCGACTGCTCGGCCGCGTCGCAGCGGTCGAGCGTGTGCTCCAGGGCTCCCTCCACGTCCTCGAGACGATGCGGCCGATCGACTTCCTGCGGTTCCGCGACCGGCTGAAGCCCGCCTCGGGCTTCCAGTCCACCCAGTTCCGCGAGCTCGAGTTCCTCGCCGGGATCCGGGACGAGACCCTCCTCCCCCTCGTCCGCGGCGAGGCGAGCGCGGAGGCGCGGCTGCGCCGGAGGCTCGCGGAGCCCTCCCTCGGGGAGCGTTTCTTCGCCTGCCTGCGCCGGCGCGGGTTCGACGCCCCCGAGGGGGAGCCGGGGCGCGGCGCCCGCGTGGCGGCGCTGCGGCGGATCTACGAGGAGCCCTCGCGCTTCCCCCTCGAGTACGGCCTCGCCGAGGCGCTCGCCGAGTTCGACGAGCAGCTGACGCTCTGGAGGCAGCACCACGTCGCGATGGTCGAGCGGGTGATCGGGGGGAAGATCGGGACAGGGGCGGCGGTCACGGGCGCGCGCGAGGGGATCCGCTATCTCCGCACGACCCTCGACCGGAAGGCGATCCCCGAGCTCTGGGAGGTCCGCGCGACGATCGGCGGAGGCCCCTGAGGGGCCGTCTCCCCAGGGCTCAAGGGGGCCGGCTAGGAATGCCGAAATCGGCGCGTTATGCGCCCTGCGTATCTCACGGGGAGTAGGGGGGAGGGCGCGGCGGCGGCCGCCACCCTCTCCGTTCCGATCGCCGCCGGACTGTTCGGGGGTGCGCTCGCCTCGGTCTGCGCCTTCTTCGGCTGGGTCGCGCACTTCCCCCACGCCTCCTTCTTCCAGCTCCTCGGCCGCATCCCGGCGAGCCTCGTCTGCGGGCTCCCGTTCTACGCGGTCGCGGGCTACCTCTTCGCGCGCTGGGTCCAGCAGCCGCCCCCCTTCCTCGCCGACGTGCGGGGATTCGGGCGCGCGCCGATCCTCCTCGCGTACGGGGCGGCTTGCGGGGGACTGCGCTGGATCGTGACGGCGGGAGACTCCCTCCTCCACTTCCTCCACGGGGAGGCGGTGCCGATCGGGATCTTCAACCTCTTCCTCCTCCTCCCGCAGGTCGTCTTCTCGGCGCTCCTCGCGACGGCGGCCTTCGCCTATCCGGGCATGCGCCTCCAGCGCGCCGTCCAGCCGAGCGTCGGGAGGCTCCCGACTTCCATGCTCGCGGCGTGGGTCGGCGGCGCCTGGGTCGCGGCCTTCGTCGTCACCTTCCTCTTCGAGTCGGGGGCGGGCTCGCTCATCCCGGCCCTCTCCTCGAACGCGAACTAGGGAACGGTCCGGACCTTCCGCCCGAGAGGCGCGACCGGCGAGCGGCCGGTAGGATGCCTCCATGAAGCGGGTCGGGCTGACCGAGTTCCGTCGCCACCTCGGCCGCTATCTGGCGCGGGTCCGGCGCGGCGAGACCGTCGTCGTCTTCGACGGCGAACGTCCCGTGGCGGAGTTCCGGCCCGCGCGGCAACCCCGCGGCCCGAGGACCGGCCCCCGGCTCCGGGGAGACGATGCGATCGTCGAGCGACTGATCCGCAAGGGGATCGGGAAGCGACCGGCCGGCCGGGTCTCGCGGGCGTTCCTCGAGGAACTGAAGAAGTCGCCCCCCCTCGCACCGGATGCACGACTGTCCGATGCGGTCCGCGAGGAGCGCGAGGAGTCCTGGTGAGATTCTGGGACACCTGCGTCGCCGAGCGTCCGAGCAGGCCGCGGCGGCGCGGCCGACGCCTCGCCGGGTCCGGCACCCGCCTCCTATAATCCCCCGCCTCGCGATGGAATCGACGCCAGGCGTCGAAGCGGTTCCCGAGTTCCCCGAGCGCTTCAACCTCGCGCACTTCTTCCTCGACGCGAGGATCGAGGAGGGGCGCGGGGGACGGACCGCGATCCGCTGCGGCCGGGAGTCCTTCACCTACGCCGACGTCCAGCGCCTCGCGAACCGCGCGGCGAACGCCCTGCGGGAGCTCGGCGTCGAGCCCGAGGACAGAGTCCTCCACGTCCTCCCCGACCTCCCCGAGTTCGCCGCGGCCTGGTTCGGGACGCTCAAGGCGGGCGCCGTCTTCGCGATGGTGAACCCGCTCGTCCCCGCCGAGGACTTCGCCTACTACCTCGACTACTCCCGGGCGAAGGTCGCCGCGGTTCACGCCTCCGCGTGGGGGGAGTTCTCGAAG
>CBRGOK010000222.1:0-6355 GCA_967798035.1 uncultured bacterium | reverse complement strand
CGGCATTTCCTGCGGGCTAGGGGCGCAGACGGCGGACGCCGCCGCCGCGGCGACGACGAGGAAGGAGAGTCGGGGAGCCATGGGGTTCCTGGGAAAGCGGGTCGCCATGCTCGACGGCGGGCCCCCCGCTTTCAACACCGCCGGGGCCGGCCCCGGGCCGCCGGGTATTCTGCGGGCCGTGGATCGCCGCGACCTGGGGCTGGGGCTCGCGCTCGGACTCGGCTCCTTCGCGCTCTTCCGGGCGACCGAGCAGTTCCTCCTCTTCCACGACGCCGTCCTCTTCCGCCGCCTCCTCGAGGAGGGGCGATGGAACTACCCCCACCTCCTCTCGCTCCCCGCCCTCCAGGTCCTCCGGAAGGGGGCGGAGGCGGCGGGGATCGAGGTGGCCGCCCGCGACCTCCTCTACCTCGTCTCGGCCGCGTCGGGAGGCGCGATCGTCACCTCCTCCTTCGCCCTCGCCCGGGCGATCCTCCCCCGGACGGCATCGGCCCTCCTCTCCCTCCTCGTCGTCGCGACCCCCGCCGTCTGGTTCCAGTCCTCCTCCGCCTGCATCCACGCCTTCCACGGGGCCTTCGCGGCGGCGGCGTTCGTCCTCGTCTACCGCCTGCGGCCGGGCGACGGGGTGGGACGGCGGCTCGGCGCCGGGACGGCGATCGGGCTCCTCCCCGCGAGCCACCTCGCGGGGGCGTTCCTCGTGCCCGGGTATCTCGCGTTCGCCGCGTGGCGGGGAGGCAGGGTGCGCCGCGATCCCCTCCGGCGCGGCCTGCCGCTCCTCGCGCCCGCGCTCCTCGGCCTCGCCGTCGTCGCCTGGCTCACGGAATCCATCCGCGGCGTGCGGGGGACCCTTCCGGTGGAGAAGGTGGTGCGCGCGGCGATCGCGGAACCGCTCGCCTACCTCCCCGAGGGGACCGCGCAGGCAGCCCGGGCGATGCCCTTCCTCGGGGGCCTCGGCCTCCTCGGGTGGGCGGTCGGTTCCTCCCGGAGGCGGGGCCTCCTCCCGCTCCTCCTCGTCCTCGTGCCGCTCTTCCTCGGGGTCAGCCACTGGGTCCAGGACCTGACCGGCGCCTACTACCTCGGGGCGGCCGGCGTCCTCTGCGCGGGCGCCGCCCACGCCTGGAGGTTCCTCGCCAGACATGGAGGCGGCCGCGCGGTCGCGTCAGGGACCCTCGCCGCGTGCGTGGCCGCCCAGACCGCGCTCTCGCTCCCCGCCCGGATCCGGGAGGCCGACGCGCGGCCTCATCGCGAACGGGCGGAGGCGCTCCTACGGACCGGGGCGCTCCTCCTCTACGAGCCGAGCGTCGCGCTCTCCGTCGTCTTCCAGGAAGAGGCGAAGGGCCGGCTGGTCCTCAACCTCTTCCTCCTCGACGCCTTCCCCCCCGCCGTGCCGGGCGGAGTGACGGAGTGGCTCGAGCGCGAGACCGCCCCGCTCGAGCGCCGGGAGGTCGTCCTCGACCGCCGGATCTACGAGGCGGTCCGCAGGGGCTCGAGGCTGGCGGAGTGGTTCGAGGGGTTCCGGAAGCGGTTCGAGGCCGAGGCGCTCCCCGGCCAGCCCGACTTCGAGATCCTGCGGCCGATCCGGGACGGCTGAGGGGGTCAGCCCCCGCGGGGGGGGAGGATCCGGACCCGGTCCCCCTCGACGGTAAGGCGCCCCTCGAGGTGGAGGGAGATCGCCTCCGGGTAGGCCTCGCACTCCGCCTCGAAGACGCGAGCGGCGAGGCTCGCGGGGGTGTCGTCGTCGAGGACGCGCACGGTCCGCTGGAGGACGATCGGGCCGGCGTCGTAGGCGTGCGTGGCGTAGTGGACGGTGCACCCGCTCACCTTCGCGCCCGACTCGAGGACGGCGCGGTGGACCTTCTCCCCGTAGAAGCCCTTCCCGCCGAAGGCCGGAAGGAGCGCGGGATGGATGTTCATCACCTTCCAGCGTAGGCGCTGCGGGAAGAGGAAGAGGTGGACGAATCCGGCGAGGACGACGAGGTCCGGGTCGGCCGGGAGGAGGGCGGCGGCGAGCGCCTCGGAGAAGGAGCGGTCGTCCGCGAACGCGGCGCGCTCGACGACGAAGGAGGGGACGCCGCGGCGGCGCGCGCGCTCGAGGCCGTGGATCCCCGGCCGGCTGCCGACGACGAGGGCGATCTCCGCGCGGAGCGTCCCCGCCTCGATCCTCGCGAAGAGGTTCTCGAGGGTCCGCCCTCCTCCCGAGACGAGGACGGCGAGTCGGGGCCGGCTCACGCGGCCACCTCCGGAAGCGTCCGGGCGAGGAGCGCCGCGAGGCGGGGCCGGGCGGCCTCGGCCGCCGCCGCCATCCCCTCGACCGACGGGGGGGGAGCCTCGGCGTGGGCGGCGTCGGTGACGGCGGCGAGGGCGAGGAGGGGCGTTCCCGCGTGGGCGGCGGCGATCGCCTCGGGAACGAGGGAGTGGACGACGCCGAGGCATCCGAGCGCGCGGAAGGAGGCGCGCTCGCCCGGCGTGTCGAGGCTCGGCCCCGTGCGGAAGGCGACGACCCCTTCCCGCACCGGGAGGCGCCCCTCGGCGGCGGCCCGGCGCGCGGCCTCCCGGAGCCGGGGGTCGTAGAGCCGCGACAGGTCGGGGAACCGGGGGCCGAGCCTCTCGTCCGAGAGCCCGCGGAGCGGGTCGAGCCCCGAGGCGTTCACGTGGTCGCGGACGAGGAGGATCTCCCCGGGGGCGAGGGAGGGGTCGAGGGACCCCGCGGCGGCGGTGAGGAGGAGGACCCGGACGCCGAGAGCGGCGAGCACCCAGACGGGGAAAGCGATCTCGAGGGGGGAGGCATCCCCGTGGAGGGCCGGACCCCCCTCGAAGGCGGCGAGCGGGATCCCCTCGAGGGAGGCGGTGACGAGGGTGGCGTCGGCGAACGTCGAGGGAAAGCCCGGCAGCGACCGCACGGGGGTCCGCGCCTCTCCCTTCCACCGGTCCGCGAGGGGAGAGGCGCCGGTGTGGGCGATCCAGCCGACCCGGGGAGGGACCTTCGAGGAGCCGCGGATCGCCTCGGCGGCGAGGGAGACCCGCGCGCGCAGATCCGCGGGCTCGAGCCGCTCCCGCTTCATCCCGTCGCGTCGAGGATCCCGCGCAGGCGCCGGCGCCCCTCCTCGAGGGAGAGGCCGGCGATCCGGACGATCTTGTCCCTGGACGTCGCGCCCGCGACGAGGGCGAGGGCCGAGCGAGGGACGGCGAACGCTTCCGCGAGGAGGCGCAGGACCGCCTCGTTCGCCCGGCCGCGCTCGGGCGCCTCGTGGATCGCCACGAGGAGTCGGCCCGCGCGCAGCCCGAGGAGCCCCTCGCGTCCCGCGCGAGGCCGCACGCGGAGCGGGAGGAGAAGCGCTCCCCGTCCCTCGCGGAGCCCGAGCGTCTCGAGGTCGCGATCCGGGCCGGCGCCCTTCACTTCGCCTCGTCGACGGGGACGGCCGATCCGTCGGTCAGGTGGGCGAGCAGGAGCGAGAAGCGAGCCCGCCCGCGGAACTCCTCGAGCGCCCTCGCCGCCTCCTCGTGGCGCCTCGCCGCGAGGGCGGTGAGGGCGAGATTGAGGGAGCGCGCGGCCTGCTCCTCCTCCCCGATCCGGGAGCGAAGCCGCTCGGCCCGCGCTGCCCCCTCGCCGTCGAGCCCCGCCTTCTCCGCGCGGTCGATCCACTCCCGCACGAGCCGGAAGACCTCCTCGCCGATGGAGGGGGGGGCGGGGGGCGGATCGACCGGCCGGGAGCTCCCCGCCTCGTCCCGGAACGCGACGAGGGCGGGCTGGAGCCCCCTCACCTCGAGGGAGATCCCGAGGAGGAGGACGAGGGTCGCCGCATCGAGGGCTTCCCCGGAGGTGGTCTCCCCGCGGGGGGCGAAGAGGTCGGCGAGCCGCTCCGGCCGGTCGAAGCGGTCCCACCGCATGACGCTGCGCGCCGTCTGGCCGCGGACGAGGACCTCCACCGTGATCCCCGCCGCAGCGTCGGCCGCGACGATCCGGCCGGTCTTCCCCGAGACTGGATCGGAGATCGAGTCGGGCTTCAGGGCGCCGGAGGTGGCGCGGGAGACGAAGAGGGCGAAGGCGCGCTCGGCGGAGGTGAGGTCGGCGGCGGCCGCCTCGAGGTAGCGGCGGTAGGGCTCCGTCCGCGCCTCCGCGCGCGCCCGCTCCACCGCCTCCTTCGCCTGCGCGAACCGGAACGCGAGGAGGTGGGAGGTGGCCCCCTCGGGACCGTGGAGAGCGCGGTGCGCGGCGGCGCGATCGGCGGCGAGGGCTTCCGTCCGGGCCTTGGCCCTCCCCGCCGCGACCTCCTCGAGTCCTTCCCCCGCGAGGCGGACATACCCCTCGAACGAGGAGCGGAGGCTTGGCGGGACCCCCTCGAGCGGCTCGAAGGCCCCGCGCAGCGACTCGAAGGCGCCGCCCGCCCCGTCCCAGTCTGCGGCCTTGAGCTTCGCGTCGGCCTGCGCCTGGACGCGCGCCACCTCCTCGGAGGCGGCCCGCTCGATCTCGCCGAGGAGGCCGTCGAGGCGCGCCGCGAAGGACTCGTCGGCGGAGAACTCGCCGACCCCCGGTGCGTTCGCGGCGCGCGCGGCCGCCTCGGCGAACTTCCCCGCGCGCATGGAGGCCTCCGCGGCCGAGCGCGCCGCCGCCAGCGCCGCGTCGGCGCGCCGCGCGCGCTCCTCGGCGGCCGCCGCCCGCGCCGCGACCGTCTCCCGGATCCCCCGCGCCTCGCGCGCCGCGCGCTCGCCGTACTCCGTCCTCGGGAACCTCCCCGCCGTCGCCTCGAGCGCAGCCGCCCGGGCCTCCTCCGGGAGGTCGGCCGAGATCTCGAGGTAGGCGAGGCGCGCGTCCTTCTCGCCGCCCTCCTTCCGCAGGCGCTCGACCTCCTCCCCGTTCCCGGAGGGGACCGGGGTCTCCCCGGGGACGGTGACGACGACGGTCCGCTCCTTCCAGGGTTTCCAGTAGAGGATCCCCGCTCCGGCTCCCGCGACGAGCACCCCCGCCGCCACGAGCCAGAGGGGGGAGAGGCCGCCGGTCCTCCGTCCCTCGAGTCGGTCGATCACCGGCTCGAGCGCCTCGAGGACCTCCCGCGCGCTCTCGAAGCGCTCGGCGGGGGTCTTCCTCAGGCAGCGGAGCACGACCGCCTCGACTTCGGCCGGGATCGAGGGGTCGAGCGAGCGCGGCGGGGCGGGGTCGTCCTTGAGCTGCGCGCGCAGGATCTCCCGGACCGTCTTCCCGGAGAAGGGGGTCTGCCCGGTGAGGACGCGGTAGGCGCTCGCGCCGAAGGAATAGAGGTCGGAGCGCGCGCCGACCGGCTCCCCGCGGGCCTGCTCCGGGGAGATGAAGTGGGGCGTCCCGAAGATCCCCCCTCCCTCGCGCCGGTCGACCTCTTCCCGCTCGGAGGCGAGGCCGAGGTCGGCGAGCTTCGCGATGCCGTGGGAGTCGACCATCAGGTTCCCCGGCTTGACGTCGCGGTGGACGATCCCCTTCTCCTCCGCGAAGCGCAGCGCGCGCGCCGCGTCGCGCAGCATGCGGAGCCCCTCGAGGAGCGGGATCTTCCCCGCCTTCAGGATCCTGTCCTCGAGGGTCCCCCCCTCCATGAACTCCATGGAGTAGTAGGAGAGGCCCGCCTCGGAGCCGGCGTCGTAGACGGCGACGAGGTTGGGGTGGGAGAGGGCGGCGGCGGCGCGCGCCTCCCGGAGGAAGCGCTCGACGAAGGAGGGGTCGGCGGTGAGCTCGCGGGAGAGGACCTTCAGCGCGACGACCCGGTCGAGGGAGACCTGGAGGGCGCGGTAGACGATCCCCATCCCGCCCCGGCCGAGGTGCTCGAGGATCCGGTATCCCCCGAGCTCCCGCCCGACGACCTCGTCGGCCTCCTTCGCCGCCTTCGCGGTGTCGAAGAGGGTGAGGATCGTGGCTCCGATCTGGATCTTGTCCCCGTGGACGAGCTTCGCCGAGACGACGCGCTTGCTGTTGACGAAGGTGCCGTTCTCCGTCCCGAGGTCCTTCACCCCCAGGCCCCCCCCCTTCGCGTGGCCGACGACGCAGTGGAGGGGGGCGGCGAGCGGGTCCTCGAGGAGGGCCCCCGCGCGCGCGGCATCCGAGCCGAGGGAGACCGACCCCTCCGCCGGGATCTCGATGCGCGAGCCCTTGCGCGGCCCGCTCTCGACGAGGAGGAAGGTCACCGCGCCGCTGGAACAGGGCGGACCCGATCCTGACGATCGTCGAGCCCTCCTCGACCGCGACCTCGAAGTCCCCCGACATCCCCATCGAGAGGGCGGCGCCCGGCGGGAGGAGGCCGCCGGACTCCGCCGCGTCGCGCAGCCCCGCTAGCGTCCGGAAGACGCCGCGCGCCCGCTCCCGATCCGCGCCGGCGGGGGCCATCGTCATCAGCCC
>CBRGOK010000221.1:0-6376 GCA_967798035.1 uncultured bacterium | reverse complement strand
GGTCGCGAACGGCGCGGCGCTTCGGGCCGCGGGCGTGACGGCATCGACGCCCGATCCGCCGGGCGGCGTGATCGTCCGGAAGGAGGGCTCGCAGGAGCCGGCGGGCGTCCTGAAGGACGCGGCGCAGGCGCTCGTCGAACGCGTTGTGCCTGCCGCGACGCCGGGAGAGCTCGAAGCGGCCGTCGAGGCCGCGGCCGCCCACGCGGCCCGACTCGGCGTGACCGCGGTCCAGGACATGGGGACGAGCGAGGAGGAGTTCCGGGCGATGGAGGCCGTCCGGGCCCGGGGCCGCCTCACGGTCCGCGTGCTCGCCTACCTCCCCTTCTCCCGCTGGCGCGCGCTCGCGGCGGCGCCTCCGAGGCAGGGGGATCCCCAGCTGCGCGTCGCCGGCATCAAGGCGTATGCGGACGGCTCCCTCGGCTCCACGACCGCCCTCTTCTTCGAGCCCTACGCCGACGCGCCGGCAGAGAGGGGGCTGGCGGTGACCGAGCCCGACGCGATGCGCGCGCTCGCGGTCGAGGGGGACGCCGCGGGGCTGCGCCTCGCGATCCACGCGATCGGCGACCGGGCGATCTCGGAGATCCTCGACCACTTCGAGGCGGCGGCGGCGAGGAACGGGGCTCGCGATCGAAGATTCCGGATCGAGCATGCCCAGCATGTCGCGCCGAAGGACTTCGAGAGGTTCGCCCGGCTCGGCGTCATCGCCTCGATGCAGCCCTACCACGCGATCGACGATGGCAGGTGGGCCGAGAAGCGGATCGGGAAGGAGCGCTGCAAGACGACGTACGCGTTCCGGACCTTCCTCGACCGTGGAGTCCGCCTCGCCTTCGGCTCGGACTGGACCGTCGCCCCTCTCGACCCGATCGCCGGTCTCGACGCCGCCGTCAACAGACGGACCCTCGACGGGGCGCACCCGGGAGGGTGGTTCCCGGAGCAGAGGATCTCCGTTCGCGAGGCGATCGAGGCGTACACGATGGGCTCGGCCCACGCCGCGTTCGAGGAGAGTCGCCTCGGCTCGATCTCGAAGGGAAAGCTCGCCGACCTCGTCGTCCTCTCCGAGGACCTCCTCTCGATCCCGCCCGGGGAGATCCCGAAGGCGAAGGTCCTCCTCACGCTGCTCGGGGGGAAGGTCGTGCATCGCGACGAGGCGTTCCGGGAGTGAGGCCGGAGATCCCTCCCTCGCTGATGGAAGCAGTCCGCGCGGCGCGGGCGCTCGTCGTCCTCACCGGGGCGGGCGTTTCGAAGGAGAGCGGCATCCCCACCTTCCGCGACGCGCTCGTGGGGCTGTGGGCGAAGTTCGACCCGGAGGAGCTGGCCACTCCCGAGGCCTTCGAGCGCGACCCCGCGATGGTGGCGCGCTGGTACGACGAGCGGCGCGTGAAGGTCGCCGAGTGCCGCCCGAACCCCGGGCACCTCGCCCTCGCGGACCTGGAGCGGCGGATCCTGGGTCAGGGCGGGCGCTTCACGCTCCTGACCCAGAACGTCGACCGACTGCACCAGGCGGCGGGGAGCCGCCGCGTGGTCGAGTTGCACGGGGCGCTGCGGGTCTGGCGCTGCGCGCGGTGCGGGGAGGAGCGGGAGGAGATCGGAGGCCCGTTCGCGGAGCACCCGCCGCGCTGCGAGTGTGGCGGTGCCCGGAGGCCCGGCGTCGTCTGGTTCGGGGAGGTCCTGCCGCGCCGCGCGTTGGACGAGGCGGAGGCGGCGGTCCGCGACTGCGATCTCTTCCTCTCGATCGGGACGAGCGCCCTGGTCCATCCGGCGGCGGGGCTCCTCCACGAGGCGCGCGGGAGGGGCGCCTCGACGGCGGAAATCAACCCCGAACGGACCCCGGCGAGCGACCTCGTCGACTGGCGCGTCGAGGGCCGGTCGGGGGAGGTCCTGCCGGACCTGGTGGCCCGGGCTTTCCCGGATCCCCCGCCCGTGGAAAATGGGCCGGGTCGCCGGACCCATCCAGGCCGGCAGGTTCCCCCGTAGAGGATTCCGGGTGAAGGCGACCGAACGTCCCCCCTCCGATCCCCTGGCCCGCCTCGTCTCCCGGATGGCGTCGGGGGAGGAGGAGGCCCTGGGCTCGCTCTACGACGCGACCCGGGGGCAGGTCTACGGACTCGCCCTCCGGATCCTCCGTGACCCGCATGCCGCCGAGGAGGCGGTGATCGACGTGTACGCGCAGGCGTGGAGGCAGGCCTCCCGGTTCGAGCCCCGGAAAGGGGCGGTGGCGGCGTGGCTCCTCACGCTCGCCCGGACGAGGGCGATCGACCTCCTGAGATCCCGGGCGCGTCACCGCGACCGGGAGCGGAAGCTCGAGGAGGCGCCTCCGGCGCTGGACAGCGGCCCCTCCCCCTTCGAGGCGAGCGGGACGACCGAGCGCGCCGAGCGCGTCCGGGGGGCGCTCCGGGCCCTCCCTCCCGAGCAGCGACGGGCGATCGAGGCCGCCTTCTTCGGGGCCCTCTCCCACACCGAGGTCGCCCGGACTCTCGGGGAGCCGCTCGGCACGGTGAAGACGCGGATCCGGACCGGCCTCCATTCGCTGCGGCGCGCCCTCGCGTCCGGCCAAGGGAGCCTCGCATGAGCCGCCACGTCCGACTCGACGACGACGCGCGGGACCAGGCGGCGCTGTTCGCATTGGGTTCGCTCCCGGCGGCGGAAGCCGCCCGGATGGAGGCCCACCTGGCGGAGTGCCCGGAGTGCCGCGCGGAGGTCGACGCGCTGGCGTCCGTCGTCGGGGATCTGGCCCTCGCCGCCCCCGGGATCGAGCCCCCGCCCGGTCTGAGGGAACGGGTGCTCGCTCGCGCTCGGGCGGAGAAGAGGGAGGCCCCCGCCGCGCAGCCCTGGAAGGAGTGGACCTCGACGGAGGGCGCGGGGGAATTCAGCCTCGCGCTGGCGGCGCAGGGGACCTGGGACCGGACGGCGTTCCAGGGGGTCGAGACGAGGAGGCTCTTCGTCGACCGCGCCGGCGACCGGATCACGATGCTCGTCCGGATGGCTCCGGGGTCGAGCTACCCCTCCCACCGCCATGGCGGGCCGGAGGAGTGCTACGTTCTCCAGGGGGTGCTCCGGTCCGGGGACCTCCGGATGGAAGCGGGCGACTACAAGCACGCCGCCGAGGGGAGCGTCGATCCCGTCCAGTCGACGGAGGAGGGCTGCCTCCTCCTGATCGCATCGTCCGCCCACGACGAGCTGCTCGCGGGCGGAGCGCGCTGACGCGTCAGCGCCCCCCGGCCGGCGTCTTCTCCCGCCGCGGGGCGGTCTTCACGTACTTGTCGAACCAGGCGAACGACTCGGCGAGGACGTGGAGCACCGACTCCCGCGCCTGGTAGCCGTGACTCTCGTGCGGCAGGAGGAGGAGCCGGGCGGTCGCGCCGTGTCCCTTGACGGCGTGGTAGAGGCGCTCGGACTGGATCGGGAAGGTGCCGGGGTTCGCGTCGACCTCGCCGTGCACGAGGAGGATCGGCTCGTTGATCTTGTCGGCGTGCATCAGGGGGGAGAGGCCGACATAGATCTCCGGCGCCTCCCACAGGGTGCGCCGCTCGCTCTGGAACCCGAAGGGGGTGAGGGTCCGGTTGTAGGCGCCGCTGCGCGCGATCCCGGCCCGGAAGAGGTCGCAGTGGGCGAGGAGGTTCGCCGTCATGAACGCGCCGTAGGAGTGCCCCCCCACGCCGACCCGCTCGGGATCGGCGACTCCATCGGCGGCCGCGGCGTCGATCGCCGCCCGCGCCCCCTCGACGAGCTGCTCGACGAAGGTGTCGTTGACGGTCTTCGGGTCGCCGATGATCGGGATCTGGGCGTCGTCGAGGACGGCGTACCCCTGGGTGAGGAAGAGGAGCTGGGAGGCGCCCCGCAGGTAGGTGAAGCGCGTCGGGGCCGCGCGGACCTGGCCGGCCGTGCCGGGGTCGGTGTACTCGAGGGGGTAGGCCCAGACGACGAGGGGGAGGCGCTCGCCGGGCTTGCGGCCCGGGGGGAGGTGGAGCATCCCCGAGAGGGGCACGCCGTCCTTGCGGGCGTAGCGGAGGATCTTCTTCTCGGTCCCCGCGGTGAACGCCGGGGCGGGGTCGCGCAGGTCCGTGATCGCCCGGCGGTCGCCCGTCGCGACGTCGCGGACGAAGTAGTTCGGCGGGTCCTTCGGCGACTCGCGGCGGGAGAGGAACGCCCGCGTCCCCTCCCCGGCGAACCCGACGAAGGACTCGTAGGTCCCCTCCTCGCAGCGGAAGAGCCGCTCCTTCTCGAGCGAGGCGAGGCTCATCCGGTCGAGGAAGGGGCGGTCCCCCTCCTTCGTCGCCCCGGTCCCCGAGAGGTAGATCGCGCCCCCCTCGACGCGGACGACGCGCTCCCCGCGCGGGGTCGAGCGGAAGACCGGTCGGCCCGGGTCGCCGTAGCGATCGTTGACGGAGAGGTCCCAGACGACGCGGCCCGCGGAGGGAGGCTTCTCCGTCTCGAGGAGGCGGGTCCGCCGCCACCGCCGGTCGCGGTCGTACTCCGAGACGAGGGCGACGTCCTTCGTCTCGAGCCAGTCGATCCCCGAGAAGCGGTGCTCGAGGCGCGCGAACTCGGAGGCCTCCCCGGAGAAGGGGGCGGCCAGCCGCAGGAGCCGGTCGCGGTGCGGCACCTTGTTCTCGGGATTCCCCTCGTCGAGCGCCTCGGCCCACACGAGGGTCGCGGGCTCGAGCGGGCGCCACGACACGGAGCGCGGCCCCGTCGGGACCCCCTCGATCGGCACCTCGTCGGCGACGGGGAGGTCCGCGACGCGGTGGAGGAGCTTCCCCCCGAGGTCCCACACCTCGACCGCGCGCGCGAAGTCGGAGTAGGGGACGGCGCGGGAGTAGGGGCGATGGAGGCGGACGACGAGGAGGTGCTCGCCGCCGGGGGAGGGCTCGACGGAGGAGAAGATCCCGGGCGATCCGACGGGGCGGGGCTTGCCCCCCGCGACGTCGAGGAAGGCGAGCTGGGACGTCGCGTAGAACTCGAAGAGCGCCTCGTCGTGCGCGCTCTCGAGGAGGTCCTGGTAGGTCCGGACCTTGGAGACCTTCCCCGCCGACTCCTCGATCCGGGGCCCGGTCGGGACGCGCGGCGCCTTCGGCTCCGCGCCGCGGGACATCGGCACGGTCCGGACGAGCAGCGACTTCGAGTCGGGCATCCAGGCGAACGCCCCCCCGAGCGTGCCGTTCAGCCGGGGCGCGATGGAGCGCGCCTGCGCGCTCGAGGCGTCGACGACCCAGAGCTCCAGCCCCTCCTCCGTCGCGCAGGGGAGTGCGAGCCGCGTGCCGTCCGGCGACCAGTCGGGCATGCCGAGCCGGAGCACCGTCGGGAAGGAGACCCTGCGCTCCGAGGCATCCGGGAGGTCGCGCAGGAGGAGTCCCGTGAGGAGGTTCGTCCGCTGCCGGTCGTTCGTCCGGGGCGTGATGCGGACGCCCGCGAGCTTGAGGAACGGCTCGGCGAGGAGGGAGAGCGGCGGCATCGCCGCCGACTCGACGAGCGCCACGCGACCCCCGTCGGGGCTGAGGAGGGCGAAGGGGAGGGGAGGCGCGTCGACGATCTTCACCACCTCGGCGGGCGGCTCCCGGTAGGCCTCCTGCGCCGTAGCCGGGGCGCAGAGGAGGGCCAACGCGATCGCACGCGAAACCGCCGCGTTCGCCGCAGGGGGATGGTTCATCGCGGGAGGGACGGGGAGGTCGAATCTAGGGTCGCTTTCCCGGCTCCCCAAGCGGATTCCGCCGCTTCCCGCCGGGCCGGGAGGGGCGGAGAATGCGGCCCCGCGTGGCGCTCCTCGTCGTCCCCGCGCTCGTCCTGCTCGTCGCGCTCGGCATGGTCGCGGCGGAGCGGGCCCGTCCCGGCCGGAGGTGGCCGTCCGTCCCGGGCTGGTGGGCGCGCGCCCTCGCGCTGAACGCCGTCCAGGTCGGGACCGTCTACCTCGCCGGCTACGCCTGGGACGCGTGGATGCGGTCCCGCCGGCCCTGGACCACGGAGGGGCTGGGGACCGTCGGGGGCGCGCTGCTCGGCTATCTCGCGATCACCTTCGTCTACTACTGGTGGCACCGCGCCCGCCACGAGGTCGGCTTCCTCTGGCGATGGCTCCACCAGGTCCACCACTCCCCCCGGCGCATCGAGGTCGTGACGAGCTTCTACAAGCACCCTCTCGAGCTCGTCGCGAACGGGATCCTCTCGAGCGCGATCCTCTACCTCGGCGTCGGGCTCCCGCCCCGCGCCGCCTCCCTCGCCGTCCTCCTCACCGGCCTCGCGGAGCTCTTCTACCACTGGAACGTCTCGACGCCGCGCTGGCTCGGCTACGTGATCCAGCGGCCCGAGAGCCACTGCGTCCACCACCAGGAGGGGGTCCACGCGTGGAACTACGCGGACCTCCCGGTCTGGGACATCCTCTTCG